>CALRDB010000001.1 GCA_943354745.1 Candidatus Nomurabacteria bacterium
CCGAGAGCCGTTCATGTGCAAGTTGGCCGGTGGGGGAATGGCCGTCGGGGTGGACTGCGACTCAAAGTATTACGATAGGAAGTGGAACTACTCCTCCGCCCGTTTCTTCTCAATCCAGTGGTGTTTCCGGTGCAACAGTAAGTACTTCAACGGAAGAAGAAATAGTGTCTCCGCCACCTTCGTCGGTTCCAGCAAATTCAGGTGGAACAACGTGGGTGTATAAACCACAGATATATGTAAGTGCGCTTGTTCCCCTAAAAGGGGTTGCGGGAGCTCCGGTATTGTTCGATGCGGTCGCGGTCGGCTTGAAAAAGGAGCCCTTACCAAATGCAAAATATCTTTGGAGTTTTGGTGACGGAGGAACTGCGGAAGGGAAGAAACTTTCTCATACGTATCACTATCCTGCCACCTACACGGTTTTAGTCGATGCTTCGTCTGGAGAATGGAGCGCTATGGATAGAAAGGAGATTATGATTCTTGATCCTGAGCTGGTTATCTCGAATATTAAAGAAGGTGGAGATGGGTTCATTGAGATACAAAATGAAGGGAAAAATGAAATTGATCTTTCTCTCTGGCTCTTAAAAACGAGTTCGGGTTTGTTTACGATTCCACAAGGTACGGTCATAGGTGCGAGAAAAGTAATTCCTTTTCCAGCCGCGATTACTCATCTCTTAGCGGATGCGGGGAATATCGCTCTACTATACCCAAACGGGAATTTTGTGGTTGCTTATGTGGAAAAACAAAATACTTTGGAACCCGCACCTGTCAGGAGACAAGAATCTCAAGTTATTTTGATGTCGACACCCAAAGAAGTTGAACCTAAAAAGTCGGTTTCTGTCCCTCCATCAAAACCAGCAGAAAAAGAGTCGATTGCTCCGGCCATGTATGTTCCTCCTGTCGCTTCAAGTACAGAGCTCATCGGGGCCGTGGGGGCGGTGGATGGTCGTGGTATGATGCCCTGGCTAGGAGGAGTAGGGGTGCTTCTTGTTGTCGCTGTGGGAGGGTACCTACTGATGCTTCGCCCTAAGCCGGAACAGAGCCCTGCGGATATACTAAGGAGGGAAGCGGCGAAGTTCGATATCATTGAGTAACACGAATGCAACGAATTATCATGCGAATGCTACTAATCCACAAATCCTGTATCTTTTCTTCAGTCGCATATTCGCATAATTCGTATGTTCGTATATGAAAAAGATTCTTATTTTCACAACTGCCTATCTCCCGTTCGTCGGCGGAGCGGAGCTTGCGATCAAAGAGATAACCGATCGGTTGTCATCGAGCGAATTTTCGTTTGATTTAATCACGCTCAATCTAGACGGAAAACAAAAGGCGGAAGAACAAATGGGGAATGTGCGAGTCATCCGGCTTTCATGCTCTAAAGTACTTTTTCCGTTTCGAGCGTCTTCTCGAGCGATAGTACTACATCGAGAAAAACCATATGATCGAATCTGGTCGGTGATGGCTTCCTACGGGGGATTCGCCGGACTATTTTTCAAGCATCATTTCCCGAAAGTCCCCTTTATCCTCACCTTGCAAGAAGGCGATTCCTTCGCTCATATCTACCGACGCGTCTTTTTCATCTGGCCACTTTTCAAAATGATTTTTACTAGGGCTGACCATATTACCGCTATTTCAAATTACTTGGCCGATTGGGCAAGGAGAATGGGTGCAACCTGTCCTGTTGAGGTGATACCGAATGGGGTATCAATCAAGAATTTCGAGTATCAAATCTCGAATATCGAAAAAGAAGAAATAAAAGAGAAATTAAATATAAAACCAGAAGATAAAGTCATTATTACCACCTCTCGGCTCGTGGAGAAGAATGGGGTGGGGGATTTGATTGAGTCGATGCGATATCTTCCCGAAAATGTAAAACTTATTATTTGTGGTTCTGGTTCTCTTGAAAAAAGCTATAAGTTAAAAGCTATAAGCTATAAGCTGGAAAACCGTACTCGGTTTATCGGTTTTGTGCCACATAGCGAACTTCCACAATACCTTCACGCTTCTGACATCTTCTGTCGCCCGTCGCTCTCCGAAGGTATGGGGAGTTCATTTGTAGAAGCGATGGCGGCGGGGCTTCCTGTTATCGCGACGCGCGTCGGCGGTATACCTGATTTTCTCAAGGATGGCGAGACGGGCCTCTTTTGTGAGGTACAAAATCCAAAAAGTATCGCCGAAAAAGTAACTCTGCTCTTGTCGGATACGGCACTTAGGGTCAAAATTATTGCCAACGCTTCCGCCCTAGTTCGGGAGGATTACGACTGGGATTTTATCGCGGGAAAGATGGAAAATGCCTTTGTTGACAAAGAATAAGGAAACCGTACTATATGAGTATGCAGAAGCATACAGTCATGAACGTTGTGCCGCCGGCGACCGCCCTCTAATCGGGTTGGTTGTTTCTTCGTATCCTTTGAGAACTTAGAAAAACTGCCCCGATCGGGGTGGTTTTTTGTTATAACTTCCATAATCGGCGCATTTCTTTGTTGCTTCGCTCGTTTGCTCCCGCAATGTATAAAGCATACATTTTGGTCGCAAGTCTCACTCGCATCTCGAACTGCATCCGATTTTGAAAGTTCTAATGTATCGCTTTATCAAGTTAATCAATAACATATGGAAACAATATCGTGGAAAGAGTTTGAGAAAGTAGAGCTTCGGGTGGGGACGATTATGACCGTGGAAGATTTTCCCGAAGCGAGAAAGCCTGCGTATAAGCTGACAATAGACTTCGGCGAGTTCGGTGTTAAGAAATCAAGCGCGCAAATTACCAAGCATTACAAGAAGGCGGAGCTTATCGGGAAGCAGGTTGTCGGGGTTATCAACTTTCCTCCTAAGCAAATCGGACCCTTCATTTCAGAATGTCTGACGACCGGCTTCGCGGATGAAAATGGTGATGTAGTGCTCACGATGCCAGAGCGACACGTTCCTAATGGCTCAAAGATGTTCTAAACAATACGCATACATACGGCCTGCTGGCCTTTAGTATTTCGTCGCCTTCGCGCCTCAATTACAAACCCGTACGAATATACGAATTATGAAGAGTAGAAATAAATACAGCAACATAGTGCCGCCACCGTCTCCGAACCCATAACTCCGGAGCAGATTTTTTGCACATAAAAACGCTCCGGTTTCGGGGCGTTTTTAATTTTCCTGTGAGAGTTCGAAGTGCTGCGGATTTTCATAGGAGCGGTAACTACACCCTCCGAAATCGCATAGTGCGATGCAGAGTTCGTTAACAACTACATATGCCTATGATACACATCAAAAACAACCTCCTTGTGATAAAGGAAGGCACCGAAAGTCTCCGAAACGGAGGACAACATCTTGACCCGGCAGTCGCTGATGATACCGTGTCACAAATCGCCGAACTGTGGGAGCGGGGAATAGTAACGGTACTCGTCACTTCCGGCGCCATAGCGATGGGCCGTTCGCACTGCCAGTCTCATTGGAGAGACGACCGTCCTTTTACAAAGAGCGCCCTCGCGAGTATTGGTGCGTGGCCTCTTCTCTCGTACTGGGGAAATGCCTTTCTCAAGTACAACTTGCTTATCGGGCAAGGCTGGGTCACCTACGCTTCGCTCAATAACATGTGGGAGCGTGGGATGTTCGTCAAAGGAGTGCGTACACTTCTTGGTTTGCGCACGGTTCCGGTCATAGACGAAAATGATTTTCTCGCCGACGAAGAGATTCGCGCGCTTGAAAAAGGTTTCGGAGATAACGACAGTCTCGCGTTCAGAGTAGCCATCCATATACAGGCAGGAGCGATTCTGTTCATTTCGGATACCGACGGCTTCTACACGGAGGATCCGAAGCTGAATCCAGAAGCGAGGCGATACAAAACCATCAACGCACGCCGTATCCCAGCTCATCTCATGGAAGGACGTACAGCTGACGGTGTATCGCGAGGAGGTGTACAGTCAAAAATCCTTTCTGCGGCAAAATGTGCGAAAAATGGCATGTATGTCGGCGTTTCCCGCCAGTCTGTGGGGAAGCGGACGATTGTAGGCTTCATGGAAGGAAAAACGACGGGGACGTTTGTAAGGGCGCGTGGCAACACGACGCTTGCGTAGTTATCAGGGGCTGTCCTAACGGATAGCCCTTTTTATTTGTTATAGTAAAGACACGGAATCGACACAGAAGAAGAACACGGAACGGGACGGAACCATTCCGAGTCAGTTCCGTGTTGGCTTCGTTCCGCGTAAGTTCCGTGGTTTTTTATGAAAATACTTATCGCTACAGGCATTTATCCACCCGACATTGGAGGACCGGCGCAGTACGCGCGGGGAGTAGAGGAAGCGTGGAAGAAAGAAGGGCACAGTGTGAAAGTGCTCGCCTTTCGGTTTGAGCGGAGACTCCCAACGGGCGTACGGCATTTGTACTATTTTTTGCGTGTACTTTTCTCACTCCGTGGTGTTGATTTCGTCTTTTCTCCCGATACCTTTAGCGCCGCTTTGCCTGCGCTTCTCGCGTGCAAACTTTTTGGGAAGAAGATCATTATTCGAACCGGCGGAGATTTCCTGTGGGAATCGTATGTAGAGCGAACGGGGGATTTGGTGCTCCTGAAAGATTTTTATACGACAAGTGTAAACAAGTTTAATAGGAAAGAACGGATAGTTTTTGCCTTACTCAAATTTTTGTTCCGTCACGTGGGCGCCATTATTTTCAGTACGGCATGGCAGAAAGATATTTTTGAGAAGCCGTACGGGCTTGATGTGAAGAAATGCTGTATCGTTGAGAACTTTTACGGTCGTCAAGAACATTCCAACATTCTCAAGAATGTTGGAATGTCGGAGAAGGTGTTTGTGGGAGGGACGAGAGAATTGCATTGGAAGAATCTTCCACGAGTCGAAGAAGCATTTAAACGTGTACAAGAAAAGGACACGTCAATTACGTTTCATCTGCAAACCAGCGACCGAGCGAAATTCTTGGAGGATATACAGTCCAGCTATGCGGTTATCATCGCCTCTCTTGGTGATATTTCACCCAACACGATCTTGGAAGCAATTTCATTCGGTAAGCCATTTATTCTGACGCGCGAGACCGGACTGTATGAAAAATTGAAAGACATCGGCGTGTGGGTGAATCCCGAAGACGTGAACGATATTGCAGAGAAGATATCGTGGCTTTTAGATGAGAAAAATTACGCGGAGCAGTGTAAGAAAATAACGGGATTTACTTTTACGCACAGCTACGAGCAAATCGCAGACGAACTACTGGAGATACATAGCAAGTTGCGGCAGTACGGTGTACGGTAGTGCCACGCGTTACATCAAACGTCGGTCGATGCGCGTTGCGCCACCGAATAACGAGTTACGATTCTAAAAATATGCGCGTATTAAATCTTAGTTTAGACAGTCAGGTTTTAGAGAAAGACTCCGCCGTACAGCGAAGGCTTCTTGCGTTTGCCGAGAAGATTGGCAATACAACCCCCGCCCTCGCCGACTCGGGCACCCCCTTTAATAAGGGGGAACTTACCGTTTTTGTTCCTGCCGGACGAAGCACCGTAGAGTCACTTTCACCGAATCTGACAGTGCAGGGTTTTGGGGGTCCGAAACTGTTTCAATTTTTTAGAATGTGGAGCAGGGCAGTAGAGGAAGTGAAAAAGAACCGATACGATTTGATTACCGTACAAGATTCCTTTTTCCTTGGATTTCTTGGAGTACAGCTCGGAGAAAAGTGTAAGATTCCTGTGGAAATACAGGTGCATGGGTTTGAGAAGATGGTTGGCGGAAGGAAACAACTCGCACGTTTCGTGCTAGGAAAGGCGACGAAAATTCGTGTGGTGAGCGAGAGATTGAAAAGGGAACTGAACTCCATATTCCATATCCCGCACTCCAAAATGTATGTTCTTCCTGTGTATACGCAGATAGATACCACGCAACGAATCTCAAAACGGAAAACCGTTCCATATCCCTTCACCTTTCTCATGGTTGGACGGCTCGTGGCCGTGAAGAACATTGGTTTGCAAATACGAGCAATAGCTGAACTCATAAAACAGATACCGCACGTTCGTTTAGTTATCGTCGGTGATGGACCGGAGAAGGCAAGTCTAAAGTTGCAAGTTAACAGTCTAAAGTTAGAAGATAAGATATTGTTTGAGGGCAGACAAGAAAATGTAAGCACGTACTACGGAGAAGCCGATGCGTTTTTGCTTACTTCCGACTATGAAGGATGGGGGCGTGTCGTACTCGAGGCAGCAGCCAATAAACTCCCAAGTATCATGACCGATGTTGGGCTAGCCCAGGAAGTGATAAAAAACAATGAGAACGGATTTGTTATTTCTGTCGGTGACCAGTCTGAACTCGTACTTGCCATGAAAGAACTTATCGATAAGCCGGAACTTCGTGAACGACTTGGCGAAGCGGCGCTCCGTACGTTTAGGTCACTCCCTACTCAAGAAGTACAGATTCAGAAACAAGTTACTGAGTGGCAAACGCTTATAAGCAGAAAATAGGTACGATCGTACCTATTTTCTTGCCACTCTCATTTAAGCAATAGTATACGGCCGTACACTATTGCTTAGTGGTAAAGAAAATGTGGTGGCTAACATAGCCTCTCCTTTTTCGGTTCAAGTTGTACAGCCCTTAATTTAAGGTAAAATGAACGCCATTATGCACATGGGGAAAAGAGAGTCTTCGAAACCACTTATTGGGTTTGTCGGACAAGGATTCATCGGCAAGAACTATGCCGATGATTTTGAGAAGCGCGGATTTACCGTGACGCGGTACGCCATGGAGGAACCGTACCGACAGAACAAGGAAAAAATTAAAGCGTGCGATATTGTCTTTATTGCGGTGCCGACTCCAACCACTACAGACGGGTATGACTACTCAATCATTGAAAAAGTGCTTCCGCTTATCGGCAAGGGAAAGATAGCGGTGATCAAATCGACGATGCTTCCGGGGACTACTGAAGAACTCCAAAAACTTTTTCCCGATATTTTTGTCTTTCATTCGCCGGAGTTTTTACGCGAAAAAACCGCTTCGTACGATGCGGCACATCCTGATCGAAACATCATTGGTGTTCCTGTCGAAAACAGCAAGACTCGTGATGCAGCGAAGAAGGTGCTCTCGGTCTTACCTAAGGCTCCGTTTGAGGCAGTACTGTCCTCTGCTGAGGCCGAACTGGTGAAATATGGAGGGAATGATTTCTTCTATGTGAAAGTTGTCTACATCAATATGCTCTATGATGTAGCGAAAAAGCTTGGCTGTCGCTGGCAGCAGGTTCGTGATGCGATGATGGCCGATCCTCGTATTGGGCCTTCTCATATGGACCCGGTACACAAAAGCGGACATCTTACGGACACTGATGAAGGCGGGCGGGGAGCTGGAGGGCATTGCTTCATTAAAGATTTCGCCGCTTTCACGTTACTCTACGAAAAACTGGTCGGAGATAAAACAGGTATTGATGTGCTGCATGCCTTTGTTGAAAAGAACAATGAGCTTCTACGAGCAAGTGGGAAAGACCTTGATTTGTTAGAAGGAGTATATGGAAAAAAAATGAAACGTTCGTAATTACCAAGTCTCAATTATCAATTTTCAATCAATTTTTTAATTCCTTACTTTTGAATCTCATAATTAGGAATTCTTTGAAAAGTGAAGATTTATTTTTATGATCCATTTACTGCGAACGTGGGAGGAAAAGTGTTTTAAAATATGTGATCGATACATACCTCGGTTTGCGCCACATCTCCGTAAACGGGCACGATTTTTTCGGTATCTCGTCGCCGGAGGGACAGCAGCTTCGGTTGATTTCTTTTTTCTCTACACGTTTACCGAGAAGGTCGGATTACACTATCTCGTCTCGGCGGCTCTTGCCTTTGTGGCAGCATTTTGTGTGAGTTTCTTATTGCAAAAATTCTGGACGTTTCAAGACGACTCTATAGAGCGTGTTCATACGCAGGTCGCGCTGTACTTTATATTTGCTCTTATGAATCTTGGTATTAATACAGCACTCATGTACCTCTTTGTCGATGTTATGGAAATCTGGTATATGGGAGCGCAGTTCCTTGCTTCTGGTCTCATAGCCTTTGAAAGTTTCTTTATTGGTCGCTACTTCATCTTTACTAATAAGACAAGTACGACATAGGACTTTGCTGTTTCGTATTCTCGTTTTGGTTTTGAAGCTTACTCCGGTATGAAATTACTTATTGTTACGCAAAAAGTCGACGCAACCGACAGCAACCTCGGGTTCTTTATCCGTTGGCTTGAAGTATTTTCAAAAAGTGCTGAGATTGTAGTTATTGCAAACGAAGTGGGTTCTCACTCACTTCCATCTTCCGTACGTGTGTACTCGTTAGGAAAAGAGACAGGGGCGTCGCGCTTCGCAAAACTGATACGGTATCAGCGGCTTCTCCTTAAGATTCTTCCGTCCGTGGACGGTGTCTTTTTTCATATGTGCCCAGAGTACGCGATTGCGGCTCATGTACTTCCCCGGCTTTTAGGTAAGCGAACCGCGATCTGGTATGTGCATAAGAGTGTTCATCTTCCACTGCGGATTGCAGAGAAATTAGTCCAGAAAGTATTCACCGCATCGAAGGAAAGCTTTCGACTTCAAAGCTCTAAAGTCGCTATCGTCGGTCACGGGATCGATACTGAGCTTTTTTCCGGTACACAAGAAAATGGAAATGCTTTACGTCTGTTGTCGGTAAGTCGCATTTCTCCGGTGAAGGATCTCCGCACGTTACTCATTGGATTCTTTAAATTGCAAAAGAAATTTGTTGACGCTACGTTGTCTCTTGTCGGAGTACCGGTCACCGCACAGGATGCTTCCTATCAAGGAGAACTTGAGCGAGCTATACAGACGCATGGCCTTGGTACGAAAGCGCACTTCTTAGGGAAAAGACTCTATACCGATCTCCCGTTGCTTTATCATGCACACACGGTATTTGTACATGCGAGTCGGACGGGGAGTTTGGACAAAGCCGTGCTTGAGGCACTTGCGGCAGGGCTTATTGTGGTGACCTCAAGTGAGGCTTTTACCGCTGACATTCCTGGGGTAAAGAAGTTTCGGGAGGGTGACGCCTCGCAGCTTGCTGAGGTGCTCGTCGAAGCCTCTAGTAGCGGGAAAGTCGTATATAATGAAGAGGGAAGAGAGTGGGTAGAAAAACATCATAGCCTTACGAAACTCGTCAAAAAGATACTCGCATTTTATACAAAATAATTTTTATGAACTAGTTTTTACTATGTTTGAAATAGTACCGTACAAACCGACTCTAAGGGGTGTTCTTGTGGAAGCTTTACACGGAAAAGCTGTCACAAGGACGCTCACCAACATGTTTTGGCGTGGTCGCGTTCGACTTGCCGGCAATGTCCTTGATATCGGCGGAGGCAGTCAAGGAAGTCATTATCGCTTTTTGGAACGAGACCAAACAACGGTACTCAAGGTCGCGGATATCGTCTCGCGCAACGGTACCGATTTTGTGCTTGATATCACCAAAGAAAGAGTTCCACTCTCCGACGGTTCGCAAGAGTTTGTACTCATGTTCAATATTCTTGAACATCTTTTTGAACACGGAACAGTACTCGATGAAGTAAGACGACTTCTCGCTCCGGGAGGGAAGTTTGTTGGTACCATTCCATTCTTGGTAAATGTGCATCCTGATCCTCATGACTATGTACGCTTTACCAAAGAAGCGCTTGAACGCATTTTTACTGAACATGGTTTTTCGATAACGGTAATTGAGCCGATCGGGAAAGGGCCTTTTCTTGCAGGATATGAACAGCTGGACATGCTCATACATCCATGGATGCATCTTGTATTTGTTCCGGTCATTTGGTGCCTTGATAGTCTGCTTTCCCTGCTCAGGCCGAAGAGAAACTTCACTGCTCAATTTCCTCTGGCATACAACTTCATTGTTGAAAAAAGGGTTTAATATCATATGTGTTCAATCAACGGTTTTACATGGAAAGATACGGAGCTCATTACGAGAATGAACTCGGTTACGGCACACAGGGGTCCTGATGGAACGGGTGTGTTTACTGACCAAGGTGTCTCTTTAGGTCACAATCGTCTTGCCATCATCGACCTTACGCCGACTGGAGCACAGCCGATGACTACAAGTGATGGGCGCTATACGGTTGTCTTTAATGGCGAAATCTATAATTTTAAGGAGCTCAGAAGTGAACTCGAGCCACACTTTCAATTTCGTTCTACGAGTGATACCGAAGTTATCTTATACGCCTACGCGAAATATGGGGCGGAATGTGTGAAAAAGTTCAATGGAATTTTCGCGTTTGCCATTTGGGACGCACAAACGAAAGAATTATGTTTGGCACGCGATCAGAGTGGGGTAAAACCCCTTTACTATTTTTGGGACCCTTTGACGGGGTCAGGGCAACCACGACTCATTTTTTCTTCCGAAATAAAGGCCATTCTTGAACATGACATAGTGCGTGGAGTTGATAGTGATGCTTTCGCTCTTTATATGCGGATGCTCTATGTTCCGGAACCGTATACGATGTTTCAAAATGTTAAAAAACTTCCCCCCGCACACTATCTACTATTTCGCGATGCGAAACTTTCTTTAAGAAAATATTGGGAAGTCTCTGATTTTTCTGATATCTCGTCAAGGGAAGAAGCTCTACAGGGTATTCGTTCACTTTTTGACGATTCGGTGAAAAGGCAGCTTGTATCCGATCGGCCAGTGGGAGTGTTCCTTAGTGGGGGATTCGATTCGAGTGCCATACTAGGTGCCGTAACAAAACACACTTCGAGCAAAGTCAAAACCTACTCCGTTGGCTTCGATGTCGATGTGCAGCGAGAGAAATTCAACGCGGATTTTGCGCTTGCAGAAAAAACTGCGAATCATTATCACACAGACCACCGTACGCTTATGATTTCAGGGAAAGATATCGTAAATGAGCTTCCCAAAATCGCGTGGCATCTCGATGAGCCTAATGCTAATCCGACCGCGGGCGCCATCTATTTTCTTTCGCGCTTAGCTAAGAAAGATGTCGCTGTCGTGTTGGGAGGTGACGGTGCGGATGAACTCTTTGGGGGATATCGGCGCTACGCACTTTCTCGTGTCATTCGGCGTTTCGGAAAACTCCCGAGTACGATACGTCACTCCATTATGTATCTTCTCCGGCAAGGGAAACGAGCGGAGATAATCGAGAAGTTCTCTTTGAATAATCCTACCGATCTCTTTCTTTCATTTCTTTCTCAAAAAGAGACCGAAGTCTCTGCTGTGATCCGAAAGGATATGCAAACAAATCTCTTGCCGAAAAAACATTTTTCACGTTATTTTACTTCTGCAGATTTCTTAGACGATTTTGAAAAGAAATTTATGAATGTGGATCGTCAGAGTTGGCTTACCGACGAGTCACTTCTCCGGAGCGATAAAATGACCATGGCTTTTGGGCTTGAAGAGCGAGTTCCAATTCTCGATTACCGATTGGTCGAACTTTCGGCGCGTATCCCAACAAAGTGGAAGATGACGCACTCCGGTTTACGTTCCGATTCGTTTAAAGGGAAAGATATTTGGCGCGAAGCGATATCGGAGTATCTTCCGCGGCATGTTCTACGCGAACCTAAGCGAGGATGGTTCACGCCGATGGCAAAATGGCTTCGCACAGACCTTAGGAGTCATGTCTCTGAGATTCTTTCTTCCGCCCATCTTAACCCTGATTTCTTTAACGCAAAGGAAGTTCAAAGAATGTGGCAAGACCATCTAGAGGGTAAGAGGTATAACCTGAATCTCATTTGGGCTATCGTCATGTGGCAGTTGTGGTACGATACCTTTATAAAAAATAATGATACAGGGAAAAAACTATGAAATTTCGAGAAGGTAAGAGTGTCGAACTCACAGGAAAAGTGAAGGAGTGGTGGGACAAAAATCCATTTACGTATCTTATGGATAATAAGCAAATCACTCCAGATTGGGCGTTTTTTCGCAATATAGATCGAAAAATCATCAAATGGATGCCCTGGGCGCAGAAAGGGTATCCGCTTCTTTCGAACGTAATTGACTACGGAGCTCTCAAGGGTAAGAAAGTACTTGATATTGCGGTGGGTACCGGATGGAGCACCGAGCAATTTGTCCGTAGTGGTGCCGAGGTAACTGCGGTCGATCTTACTCCAGCGGCCGTGGAACTTACTAAGAAACGACTGGCGCTGTACAATCTGTCCGCTACTGTTCAGGTAGCCGATGCGCAGCAGTTGCCGTTTCCCGACAACACCTTCGATTTCGTACTTGCGTTTGGTTGTCTCATGCATATGCCTGATACGAAGAAGGCAATCGATGAGATTTGGAGAGTGTTGAAGCCGGGAGGACGTGCTTCTGCGATGATGTACTACAAACATTCACTCCATTGGTGGTACTACATCTTTTTCGGGAAGGGGATAGTGCGGGGGAAATTGTTTTCAATGAGTGTGCAAGAACTCTCCAATCGCTATACCGACGGCGCATACGAAGAAGGGAATCAACTCACGAAGTTTTACAGCAAGAAGGAAATTAGAAAGCTGTTTTCTCAATTTCCCACCATATGTATACGAGTGTTTGATGTGGCAACGCCAATTAATCATCTCCCGCACCGATTCTTTCCATTGGGGATGCTTATTCCGCCTCCAATAAAGAGATGGCTCACCACTAAGGTGGGGCAGACACTTTGGATCGATGTACAAAAATGAGCACGACCAAAGTCTATATCATCGATACAAAAGACGTTCCGGAGTGGCTCCCTCTTTCGCTTGTCTTTTGGCCGAATTACCGTTTTGAGATTCCGGAAAAACGTCTCTTTCTTAAGGAGATTATGGCTCCGTATACGAAGCCTTTTCTCGATATCGTTTCAGATATCGAGGAAGCTGATTTTATCGCCGTGCCGGTCGATTATTTTTTCGTCTTGGAGCACGCACCGGAATATCTCGCACGAGTGTATACTTTCGCGAAGGAATTAGGGAAGAAAGTACTTCTTTTTGATTATACTGACTATGTTGACCGCGTACCAAAACTCCCTGCCCACGCGGTACTTTTTCGAGTGTCGGTGTATCGACACCATAAACAACCGAGTGAAATTGTAATGCCGTATTTTGTTGAAGATTTGGGTACGAACTATGCTATAACACCGAAAGAGCGAGGGTCCTCTCTTATTGTGGGATACTGCGGACAAGCGCGGTTTGGAAGTATCGCAAAGAAATGGAAGGCCGTCGCAAAACGGATAGCTCAATCAATTCTTTTACGCCTCCGGCGTGATGTAAGACCGGCCGTGCATATCCGAGGTATCTTCTGGAGAAATCAAGTCATACGCGCTCTACGGAAAGGCGGAACCGAATGCCGAATCATTGAGCGCGCATTCTATTCTCTGCACCAATCTGGGGTAGTGGCTGATCCGAAAGATATTCGGCGAGACTACGTGGAGAATTTAAAAGAATGTGATCTTGCTCTTTGCGTGCGTGGTGATGCAAATGCATCGCAACGCTTTTTTGAGGCACTTTCAGCTTCTCGTATTCCACTCCTTCTTGATACTGACGTTGTACTCCCTCTCGAGGGTGTCGTCAGTTATACTGACTGTGTCGTTCGGATTCCTTTCGATGACATAAAGTGCATCTCACGACACGTTGATGTGTGGAGCAGTACACATGAATCTTCTGTGTTTGTGGAAATGGAACAAAAAGCTCGCAAGACATACGAGAGTTTCCTCCGTCTGGACCAATATTTCGATCTTGTCTTTGATCGAGAACGAAGTCCTTATAAAACTATTCTTTATGACGCATAACAAAATCTTCTACATCGCAAATGTCCGCCTTCCAACGGAGAAAGCCCATGGTATGCAGATCATGAAGTCTTGTGAAGCTTTTGCTCGTGCGGGTATGGACGTTGAGCTCGTTGTTCCTCGTAGAAGAAATCTCTTTGCCGATGATCCCTTTGAGTATTACACGGTAGAGAGAAATTTTACAATCACGCCGATCTTGGTAATTGATACCGTCCGTTTCGGACGTCTCGGATTTCTCGTTGAACTCTTTAGTTTTCTTATTGTAGCTCGGCTGTACCTGCGAGCTAAAGACGCTATTGTGTACACAAGAGAGGAGGCAGTGGGTTTTTTCTTCAAGGATTTTGTTCTAGAGATGCATGCTATTCCTGAACACGTAGGCAACCTGCGTTTATATCTTTGGAAGAAGGCAAAGGGACTTACGGTTCTTACGCGTTTCATAAAGGATAGGCTGGTACAAAGTGGTGTTTCTGAGCAACGAATCTTCATTTCTCCCGACGCGGTGGATTTACGTTTGTTTGATCTCCCACTTTCTAAAGAAGCAGCTCGGGAGAAATTGAGTCTTCCTTTAAATCGGAAGATTGTACTGTATGCCGGCAGTTTCTTTTTATACGACTGGAAAGGCGTGGACATACTCCTTGAGTCAGCAAAGCAGTTCGAAGAGCCTCACCTTTTTGTTTTAGTTGGGGGAAGTAAAGAGGAAGTGAATAAGGCAAGGGCAAGCTGGGGTAGAGACAATATTCTTTTTCTGGGTCACCAGCCACCTCGAACTATTCCTACGTATCTTAAGGCGGCAGACGTGCTTGTGATTCCTAATAAAAAGGGGTCAACTACTTCAGAGTACTATACCTCTCCTCTGAAACTCTTTGAGTATATGGCTTCAGGGAGACCTATTATTGCTTCGAGGATCCCATCCTTAGAAGAGGTTGTTAGCGCTAAGGAGGTGTTGTTCTTTGAGCCAAATAATGTAGAGGACCTTGTGCTTGGTATTCGTCAGATTTTTCAAGATGAATCATTTGCTCAATCGCTCGCGTGTAGTGCTCGAAAACAGGTTGAGGGGTTTACTTGGGACATGCGTATGAAAAAAGTACTCGAGAAGATAATGCTGTTATGTTGAACCTCTTGGCTAAACAGTTTATAGTAGGATGACGTAGTATATCTATATGAAACCTTGGGATACATTTTTTAAAGAGCGGATGATGAGGATATTGAAAGAGAAGAAATCACTTATTGATATTGGTGGTGGTTTACGCATTTCGAGGGAAAAGGGAAATCGTTTTGAACCTAGAAATGCGTGGATTATCGAAACGATTCAAGCTAATAAAATCGAGTACAAAATTCTTGATCCGGTACCGGATTATGCTCCTGATATCGTGGGTGATATTCATAATCTGCCTTTTTTAGATGCGTCGCAGGAAGCAATTGCCTGTATTGCTGTACTCGAGCATGTCACCGACCCATTTAAGGCACGAGACGAAATGTTTCGTGTTCTCCAGTCTGGCGGAATGTGTATTATCTATGTCCCGTTCCTCTACTATTTTCATGCCGAGAAAGGATATTACGGTGATTATTGGCGGTTCACCAAAGAAGGATTAGCTCTCATGTTTAAGAATTTTTCCTCGGTTGAAATACAAGCCGTTCGTGGGGCCATCGGTACACTCATACGACTTACACCACTCGGGCGGTATCGATGGGTGGAACAGTTTGCCTACTATCTTGACCTTCTTTTTCATAAGATTTCAAGTAATCAGGTGAGTGGCTACTCTGTTTTCTTGATCAAATAAGATGTCTTCACTTAAAAAAGTTCTCATAACTGGTGCAAATGGCTTTACGGGGAGAGAGATGGTGCGGGTACTTTTAGCTGACTCTTCAAAAGAGATTTATCTAACTGATCGAACAGAGACTGAAGTGTCTTCACTTCGAGTCAAAAAGTGTGATCTATCAGACCTTCCTTCTGTTGAGGCTTGTATTGAAAAAATCCAACCGAATGAGATTTATCATTTAGTGGGTAGCTACACCAACGTCTACGATGTGGATTATATATCTAATGTTACCACCACAAAAAACATTTTGGATGCGCTTCGCAGTTTGGGTCTGAAGACTCGCGTCCTTTTGGTAGGAAGTTCGGCGGAATATGGATTTCCTCTAAATCCTTCTAAGGGAGTTGGTGAAGATCACCCTCTTTTGCCGGTATCGGTGTACGGGCTCGTCAAAACATATCAGCACATGCTTATGGGGACGTATGTTCGTTTATACGGTCTAGATCTTGTAGCGGTTCGGCCGTTCAATCTCCTTGGGAACGGTGTTTCTCCGGTACTGTTTGCCGGAAAAATGAGGCAAGAAATACAACGGTACAAAAAAGGCGAAATCAAGAGTATTGTTACTGGGGATCTTTCGGTCGAGCGGGATTATATTGATATTAGGGAAGCGATAACGTACTATCGATTGGTCATGGAGCAAGGGGCTACGGGAGAAGTGTATAACGTAGGGAGTGGTAAAAGTATACCTCTTCGGACACTCATGCAGAACATGCTTGTATCGGAAGGATTGTCATTCAATAGTGTGGAAGAAGGAGTACATCACATACCAGGGAAGATCGTAGTTCCTAAGATATGTGCCGACATAACAAAGATAAAGAGACTTAACGTATGACAACAAGCAAACACAAGAAAACACTCACGGTTGTTGCGCCGGTATACAACGAGGAAGAAGTGATACGAGATTTTTATCAAGAGCTGAAAAACACGCTTCTCACTCTGTCTGAGTACCGCTCGACAATGCTCTTTGTGGTTGGACGGGGAACCGATCGTACCTTTCCAATCCTGAAAGAAATCGCCACGGCGGACTCTTCGCTTCGCGTTCTGTACCTCTCTTCTCGTTTTGGACATCAAATGCAATTACTCGCCGGTATCGACCATGCAGATTCCGATATCGTCATTATGATGGATTCGGATTTGCAACACCCTCCGGAAATTATTCCAACACTCCTTGCGGAATATGAAAAAGGGAATGACGTAGTCTATACCGTTCGCGAGAAGACCTCCGATCAGGGTGTACTCCGGAAATGGTGTTCCGATATGTTCTATTGGTTTCTCAACAAAATCTCCGATGTCCGCATAAGCGGTAATGCCGCCGATTTCAGGCTTATTTCACGAAAGGTGGCAGAGGTATTGAGACGTGAAATCCGGGAACGTAATTTATTCCTGAGAGGGATCATACCGTGGCTCGGGTTTAATCAAATAGGAGTTTCTTTCGTCGCGAACCCTCGGCGGGCAGGGAAGAGTAAGTATTCATTTTCTCGCCTGATTACCTTTGGTCTCTCTGGGGTTGTTTCGTTCAGTAGAAAACCACTTCGCGTAGCTATCGTTGTTGGTCTCTTCGTTGCAAGTCTCGGTTTTCTGTATGCACTAACGGTTATTGCACAATCCTTTTACAATAGATCTTTACCCGCAGGCTGGGCGACCGTTATTGTGCTTTTGTCTATATTTGGCGGATTGCAACTCATTTTCTTGGGGATTCTTGGTGAATATATTGGCGCGATATTTGACGAAGTAAAGAAGCGTCCACATTATATTGTCGATCAGAAAATTAATTTTTAACTATGAACTGTCATATTTGTAACAGCTCCAACACTCGGGTCCTCGATTCCCGATACGAAGTGTATTTCTGTAGAACCTGCGGTCATGAATTCAGTGCCTTGCCTCCCGAACGACAGGAAACCTACAGCCCGGAATATTTTCGTGAAGCGCACAAGAAATGGTTTGAAAATCCAAACGCCGTTTTGTTTCAGTGGATACACACCATAGTGGAGGCGACAACACGCGGAAATCCGAGTGCCGCCTCGTTTCTTGACGTTGGGTGTGGCCAAGGAGATCTCCTTCGCTACCTGCGGGATGCGGGGAGTACCGTCAAGCTTTTCGGTGTTGATCTTGTACAGAATGCCGACGAGAGAATCACCTACTATCGGGGGGATTTCGTTTCCTTCCCGTTTGCAGAACGGTTCGATGTGATTTCCGGGCTTATGGTCATCGAACACGTCGGTGGCCCGCACCAGTTTGTGCGCAAAATCAGTTCGATACTTAAGCCCGGAGGCATCGTCATTATGAATACCGTGAACGCGGGCGGATTTTTGTACACGCTGGCACGGGTGCTCCGCAGGGCGGGTCTTCGTGGCCCGTTCGAACGGCTGTACGACAAACATCATCTTGAGCACTACCGCGTCGCCTCACTTCGTAAACTGTTCGAGCTTGAAGGGTATCGCGTCATACGCATCCGCACGCATAATTTCCCGCTACGGGCTCTTGACGTGCCGGAAGGAAACGCACTTCTTGCGCGTATCTACCGAATCGGTATCGCCTGCGTGTTTTTTCTGACATCGCACTGGGGTGGGGTACACGAAACCATTATCGTTCAAAAAGACACATGAGCGCGCCTGCGAAGATACGGGATCTTATACGGACACGGCCGGAAGTACTCGCGCTTTTCGGTGTCCTCTTGTTCATGAATGTATACGCCTTTTCCGGTCTCAAAGAGCGGCCGGAGTATTGGTACGATGAAGGACTTAATGTCGAACTTTCCCGGAGTGTCGCAGAGTTCGGCATTCCGGATATCGTCATCGCGCCCGATACGCTTTCGGAAAGCGGCGCGAGGATCGGATCGACCGGCTACCCAATCACCGTTCTGCTCGGAGGGGTATTCAAAATCTTCGGTGTCGGGGTGGTGCAAGCCCGGCTGTGCATGTTGCTGTGGATGAACGCCCTGGTTATTTCACTTTTTTTTGCGATTCGGAAACGGTGGGGGAGTCAGGAGGCTATTGGTACCCTGCTTCTCTGTACCACCTTCGCTCCTTTTTACGGGAACGGTCTTACGGTCATGGGAGAAATTCCCGGTCTTTTCTTTCTCCTTTGGTCGTTTTATTTTTTTGAACAAAAGACCTATTGGAAATCCGGACTGTTGCTCGGCCTCTCGGTTGTTTCGAAGCCGTCGGTCTATCTCTTTTTTATTCCCGCGTTCACGGTCGCGCTCCTGTTCGGGAAAGAAACCGGGCGCGAAAAGTTGAAAAATCTCTGTAAACTCGGCGTTACTTCAATCGCCGCCCTTGTTCCTTGGGTGCTAATTTACCGTGACTCAGTCAGCCGTGTTTCTTTCTGGGAGGGGTTATTCTCGCACTTCAAAAATCCATACGGGGATTTCGGATTCTCGGTCTGGGGAAATATTCAGAACAATCTCGGAGGATTCTTCCATTCGTCCACGCTTATCTATTTTTCCTTACTCACGCTCGCTGTACTCTGCGCGCTTGCCGCAGAGCGCTCGCTCGCGCGTGAACACCGAACACTTCTCGTTGTCGCGCTTGTATACCTTCCCCTTTCATTTTTTCAGTATCTGAAAAGTCTCGGATATCTTCGCTATCTTATCGCCACAGAATTTTTACTTTTCCTTCTGTTCGTTTTAGTGCTACCGACACTTACCCGGTTTGCACTGAACTACGTCCCCTTTTTATCTGTCAGGGTTTCCCGTGCCGCGGGCGCCGTTCTCACAGTCCTCATACTCTTTCAGGCCGTTCATCTGTTTTGGTTTTCCGACCTGTACTCCGGCAGGAGCGCGGAAATGACCGTGGCATACATACAGCTTGTCTATCCTGAAGGTGTAATCGGCATTATCAATGCGCCACAGGTGGGGAGTCTTATCTCACCGCACCGGAAGTACCAGTATCTATCAACCTTCGGTCTCACGAAGTTCGGAGTGAATCCTGTCTTTCTTGCGCCTGAGAAAATGCCCGTCGCTATCGTTACCGACGGGAAGAACAATATACTTTCTCTCGAAGAACAGGAGTTGCTCCTAATGCGGTATGCGCCGGACGTAACATTCACCGAAGATTTTTTGGTGTACAAAAAGAAGTAATGTAATTAAAAAAGTAGCCGCCACTCTCGAGGAGTTGGCGGCTGTGTGTGAAATCGCTGAGCTTGTGTAGGGCTACCTTGTGTCCCTCTGTCTGAGGTACGCAAGTGCTTCTGCGTACGACACCAATGGCACGGGGGTGCCCGTTGTCATGTACTTTTCGATACTCTCGAGCTCCAGACCTGGGATGTCACTCCGGTCTTTAAATCTCCGTGTCTGTGAATGCTCCACGTCTGCTTCATACAGTGGCAGACGGGTTCCAACCTGGGCGAACACCTGTAGGTCTGCTCCAAGCTTGATTATTGCGGTGATTATGGAGAGCACACACCTTACTAGGTGAAACTCAGGCGCAAGAACAATGAGTCCCTTCCAGCTTCTTTTTTGCGCGAGTTCAACCATTGAGAACGCTTCAGTAAGCGTGGTTAGTAATTGACCGTCGAAAGGAACGAGGGAGATATGCTCCCGTTCTACACGAAGATCTTTAAGTACTCGAATCCAGGCTTCCGCTCCGGGATAGCCAGGACGGCTCGGGCCTTGGTTATCGATGATGCAGATCGTGGATGTGGCACACACTGTGAGAAACTCGGCTGCCCTGGTAAGGGAAGAACGTTGGTTATCGGGAGTCTCGGTGGGAAGGAAGAGGGGAAGTGAGTCCCCTCTTGGTACAACATCGGTGAGCACAATGGTCGTGAAGCGCTGCCGCTGCCTTTCTTTTTCGGTTGTAAAATCTGCCACAATGCACCTTTCGGTAAATTGTTTGGTTGGACAACAAAGAATATTCCCACGTCTCCGCAGGCTTTGCTCAGCTGTTTTTTGAGAAGGAACAGCTCGTATTATATAAGCATATTTATTTCACTATGTCAATTAATTCAGTCCGTCTTTTCTGCTTTGTTTAACAAAACTTTCGCTTTGCTGCCAATCCCATAAGCACCATATACCGCAAAGATAAGAATAAGAGCGTCCACAGGCATCCTGAATCGTGCATTAACTGCAAGACCCACTGCTATCGTCGTCAGTGCGAAATAGGCGATAAGGAGAGAGATGAAGATACCTCTGGTCCTATACTCTGGTATCTTGATATACCTAAATGCACCATAAAAGAAGCACAGCGAAATGAGTATCCATGCGATTCTTCCAAAGATCACAAAGAGTATCGGACTTGTAAGGAGTGGGACGATGAAATTGAGCGTTTTTACTGGAGATTCTAAGAAGAGGGTAAGTGCTGGACGATCCATTTGGAGAGAGGGAGAAATTTTCAATTGCTGTAAAACATCCATATAGCCGTCATGTGAAAAGAAAGTCAGAAATGTTGTGATAACGGATTTCAGTATACCCATTGGATGTTCCCTAATTATCGGGAAAATGCGCTTTTTGTATTCCTCGGCATTTGTTAGGGTAATGTCCTCTACACTTGTGATGTTACCTTCGCCTATGTAGAACTCACGTTTGGCTTGTTCGAACCCGATGTGCTTTTCCGCCGCGAGTACCGAAGGTATAAGATATCCAAAAGGGACACTCGCATATTGGACTGATAATGACGGATTCCCAAAACGTATGAGGTTTCGAATGCACCACGGTGCAATTATAAGGAAAAAGATTCCTCCCATGATTAACGAATGAAGACCGGCCTGCCGTGATCTTTTCAAAAGTAGGAACACTATACCGATAAGTAAAAAAGGTAGAAACTGAATAGTTGGTCGCGTAAGAGTCGCAAATGCGAAGAAACCAGTCGCATAAGCAAGGGTAGCCATCTTTTGTTCTTGTATGTAGTCTAAGAAAAAGGTAACTCCCGCAAGGAGGAGGACCGTAAATAGTGTTTCACTAATCAGTATTGTCGCCAGCAAGATATTGAGTGGTTCGAATGCGAGTAGAAGAGCAATGCTATTTGCAGTTCGTTTCCATGCAGGCAACAGTTGAAGTGAAATACGATAGGCGAGTAGTGGGATAAGACCGCCAAGGATAATCTGCGCAAAGAGGGCGATGTAGTAGTTTTTGAAAATAAGGACAAACGCTGCTAAGAAAAGCGGATAAAAAGGGGTCCGTACGGATCCTGGAATAAAAGGTGGTTGTACTGCGTGTGAGAACCCGTTACCTAACAATAAATTTTCTGCGATCTCATAATATCCATCAAGATGGGGAATAGGCATGACAGACTTCTGGTCTGACTGCATAAGTAATACATAAAAAAAGAGCAACCGTGCTAGAACGGCAAGAGAAAAAAACAACCACATTTTACGGGACATAATATGTTTACTTTTATTTTAAGAGACACTATAATCACTCAATGTCATTTTTTGGCGGAAAACCGAAGATCATAGGAATGATTCCTGCGTACAACTGCGCGCATCTCCTTAAGAAGGCGTATGAGCAAGTCCCGAAAGAATACTTTGATGATATCATTGTGGTTGATGATGGGTCAACGGACGAAACACTCACTGTCGCTAAAACTCTCGGTGTAAAAGTGTTTACACATCCGCACGCAGGCTATGGGGGGAATATTAAGTATGCTATCAAGCAAGCTCTCTCACTCGGAGCAGAGTATATGATTGAGATTCACGGAGACGGGCAGTATGACCCTGCCAACATCCCGGAGGCCATAAAAAAGATACACACAGGTAACTACGATTTTCTTCTTGGTTCCCGTTTTACCTCACTCCTTCAGCCACTTCGCGACAGGATGTCACTTGTTCGGTATGTAGCAAATCTAGGCATGAGTTTTATTGATCGTCTGGTGTTACGTCTTCCACTTTCCGAGTTTCATCAAGGATTTCGTGTTTACTCGAGGAATCTTATCGAGTCAGTCGGTCTCGATCACACCAGCGATGATCATCTGTTCAGCTTTCAGATTATCGCGAAAGCCGCATTTGCACGAATGCGAGTGGGGGAGATATCTGTTAGGTGTAACTACGCCGAGGAACATACGTCTATAAATCTACGACGATCAGTTGTGTACGCAATACTTACCTTTGGCGTTCTTCTGCAGTACATTCTTGCTATGGTTGGATTTCACTCGCTGCTTTTTCGGAAAGAGAGCAAGAATCGCATCACTGCATAGTGTATGAGAATCAAAAGTAGTCACATAACACACCGATCAACGTGTAGAATTTGCGGAGGCATGAAACTTTCTCGAATTCTTTCGCTCGGTCCGACACCGCTTGCAAACGCGTTTCTCCTCGAACATGAGCGGCACCTTCCTGAATCGTATTTCCCTCTTGATGTGTACGTGTGTAAAGCATGCAGTCTTGTGCAACTTATCGATGTTGTTGACCCACGTATTTTGTTTAAGGATTATGTGTACGTGTCCTCGACGTCTCCCGTCTTTGTAGCGCATTTCGATACGTTTGCTCGACAGGTCTTTGATAGATTCCATCTCTCAGCACGTTCGCTCGTTATTGATATCGGCTCAAATGACGGCATACTCCTCAGGCCCTTTAAACAACTTGGTGCTCGTGTACTCGGAGTAGAACCGGATCGTTCGATTGGAACGATAGCGCGGAAAGCGGGAGTAACAACCATCTCCGAATTTTTCAGTCTTATTGTCGCAAGGAAAATTCTGAAGAAGTATGGTGAAGCTTCTATTGTTACGGCAACCAATGTCTTTGCGCATGTTGATGACATTCACGGTTTGGTGAAAGGTGTCAAGCATCTCTTAACGAAAAATGGTGTATTTATCATAGAAGTGCCGTATCTGGTGGATTTTCTTGAGAAGAACCTTTTTGACACGGTCTATCACGAGCATCTGTCCTATTTTAGTGTGACCGCACTACACTATTTTTTTGAGCAGTTGGGGATGGCTATCATTGATGTAGAGCGAGTCGCAACTCACGGCGGATCGCTTCGTGTCTTTATTGCTCGAGCAGGATCAACCCACAAGAAAGAATCTTCGGTACAGTCGTTTCTCACGAGCGAAAAAAAGATAGGACTACAAGAGGAAAAAATATACCACGAATATAAAAAGAAAATTGAGCGAAATAAGGTTACACTACATACGTTACTTTCGAAGTTAAAAGAGAAAGGTAACAGTATTGCGGGATATGGGGCTCCGGCGAAAGGGAATACGTTACTCAACTTTTTTGGAGTAGGGGATGAACTACTCAGTTATATCGTAGATGATAGCCATCATAAACAAGGGCGATATACTCCTGGGAAGCGAATACCGGTTGTATCGAGTGAAAAACTGAAGACACATCCCCCTGACTACCTCCTTATTATTGCGTGGAACTTTGCAGAGTCAATAATGAAGAAAAACGAAGAGTTCAGAAGGCATGGCGGGAAGTTTATAATACCCGTTCCTTCGCCCAAAATTATATGATATGTTTGTCCCAAACGTTACTTTTTGTTATAGACGCAAGGGAAAATAGCTAGGCGGGAAAAGCGAATAAACGGAAAAGTACATGATACTGTTTACAGTAACCATATGAAATCAACCATTATTCAGGAAGATATCGAGACCATCGCGCAATCGCTTGGGCGTGAGATTCGGGCGTTGGAGGGTAAGACCATACTTATTTCAGGGAGTTCAGGATTTCTTGGTAGCTATTTTTCCGTTCTGCTCCAATATCTTAATAAGACAGTATTTAAGAAACCGTGTTCTGTTATTGCCTTGGATAATCAAATCACAGGCATTTTGGCTAATGCGCTTGGAGATATAACCGACAAGCATTTTTCAATCAAAAAATTTGACATCTGCACCCCGATTTCAATTCAAGGTCCTATTGACTATATTATCCATTTGGCAGGGATTGCGTCGCCTGTCTACTATATGAAATTTCCACTGGAAACAATAAAGACCGCAACTATAGGCACGCAAAATCTTCTCGAGTTGGCTAGACTCAAGAAAGTAAAGAAATTTCTCTTTTTTAGTTCAAGCGAAATTTACGGCGATCCAACGCCGGATGCCGTGCCAACTAAGGAAAGCTATAAAGGTAATGTTTCTTCAATCGGTCCGAGAGCGTGTTATGACGAATCTAAACGTCTTGGTGAGACCTTTTGCACGGTGTATCACACTTTATACAACGTACCGTCTCAAATCGTTCGGCCATTTAATGTGTATGGACCAGGTATGAAGGCTGACGATCGGCGTGTAATTCCACAATTTCTATCCTGTGCTTTTGACGGAAAACCGCTTCCTGTTCACGGTAATGGACTGCACACTAGAAGTTACTGCTATATAACTGATGCTATCGTCGGGTTTCTTAAGGTGCTCCTTTCGAAAGACAGTGGTGAAGTCTACAATATTGGCAATCATAAAAGTGAAACAGATCTGGTCAGTTTGGCGAAGCTGGTAATCGAACTTACCAAACAACCGGTTACTATCGCTAAAATACCGTATCCTCCCGAGTACCCCGCGGATGAACCAAGTCGTCGTTGTCCAAATATCGGAAAAGCAATGCGGAATTTGGCGTTTGTACCAAAAGTAAATCTCCGCACGGGCCTCAAACGAGTAATTGCTTGTCGAGTGATGCCACATGCTCCGTTACTTCCGAAGAAATAAAACATAAATACCAAGTTCTTGTATCTAATTACTCTTAGTTTACTTCTAGTTTTCCACACACTTTTTGTTATATGGGAAAATGGCCCAAATACATTCCTCCTCTCACTGCAGAGCAGAAAGAGATTAGTAATGACTTCATGAAATATTGGCATGAAGTCCTTCCTAGTAGATTTGGGATTATAGAAAAGTTTAATCAAGGCTTTCCCGTGTGGAATACCAAAAATTTCACGACAACATTAGAAATTGGAGGCGGACTAGGAGAACACCTCTTGTACGAGAAACTTTCTCCTTTACAAGAGCAAAATTATTATGCTATGGATATTCGGGAAAACATGGCAACAGAGATTCGACGTCGGTTTCCCTTGGTAAAGACTATTGTCGGAGATTGTCAGAAAAAGCAAGATTTTCCTGATAAATTTTTTGATCGAATACTCGCCATTCATGTCTTGGAACATCTTCCAGACCTTCCTCAATGTTTGAAAGAAATGCACCGACTACTGTGTAAGGACGGTACGTTTCTTGTGGTAATTCCAACAGAGGGAAGTCTGGCATACTCTCTTGCGCGTAAGGTTTCTGCCGAGCGTATTTATCGTAAACGGTACAAAGGAACTAACTATCCTGCCTATACGTGGTTTTATACCAGGGAGCACATAAACTTCCCCTCAGAGATCTTTAAAGAGTTGGCTTTATATTTTGAAATTGAAAAATCATCATACTTTCCGTTTCGGGTCCCGTTGTTGTTTTGCAATTTAGCGGTAGGTCTTGTGCTTAAACCGAAAGTAATAAAAGAAGATGAGATGGTTGACAAATAATCTCTTAATGGTTCAGTTTGATTTGTCTGACAAAAAAGGTTAAAATCGCAACATGATTTCCGTAGTATTCCCAGCCTATAATGAAGAAAAAAATTTAGCTGAATTACATCGGCGGTTGCTTGTGGTACTTAAAGCCATGAACGAACCCTTTGAAATTATAGCAGTCAATAACGCTTCGACTGATGGAACGCTTTCGGAGCTAAAAAAATTATCGCCTGTTAAGATCATTACGATTGCGTATAATATTGGTCAAACGGCAGGTCTTGATGCAGGGATTCATGATGCAGAAGGGGAGGTGATTATTACCTTAGACGCTGATCTTCAGAATGACCCCGCTGATATTCCTTTGCTTGTTGCAAAAATAAGGGATGGGTATGATGTTGTGTCAGGGTGGCGACAAGACCGACAAGATTCAATGGGTCGACGTATACTCTCGCGCCTCGCAAATTGGCTTACGTCTCGTGTAACGGGATTATACCTGCATGACTCCGCTTGTGCATTGAAGGCTTACCGAAAGGAAATGATTTCACCAATTCATCTTTACGGTGAAATGCATGTCTTCTTGCCGGCTCTGCTTTTTATGCGTGGGGCGAAAGTAGCTGAAGTTCCTGTACGTCATCATGCAAGGAAGTTTGGCATATCCAAACATTATTTCTTTAAGGCAGTCAAAGATATCTTTGATTTATTAACTATTAAATTTTTGAGTGGATTGTCCGGTCGTCCTTTGGTTTTTTTTGGCGGGATTGGAGTCGTATCGGCACTTCTCGGATGTCTTTCAGCTATCGTTGCGATCTATCTTAGATTGGCCGGCATCTTGCATCTTGGTCAAACACCCCTCCCCATTTTTGCCGTCTTTCTTGTTTTGGCTGGTATCTTGTTCTTTATGATGGGTTTCCTTGCGGAGCTCATGCTTCGAGTATATTTTGAGACAAATCAAAAAACTCCTTATACTATCTCTGAACGTATTGAGATAAAGTGAAATTTCTTTGTAGCTTGCTGTAATCTATTTTTTGTTGTATAAATAGGTCATGATTTTAACCCGAACACCATTTCGTCTGCCACTTGGCGGAGGCTCGACCGATTTACCCGCGTACTTCGAAAAGCACGGGGGTTTTATTTTTGCCGTTGCCATTAATCTCTATATGTATATAGGAGTAAATCGTCCTCCAGTAGATGATTTAATTCGTCTAAAATATCGGGATAGTGAAGAAGTCTTCAGCATCAATGATCTTAAGCATAGTATTGCCAAAGCAGCGCTTAAACGGACAGGCATTGACCGTATGGTTGAAATTTCCTCAAAGGCCGATGTTTCTGATGGTACCGGCATGGGCAGTTCGGCAAGTTATCTCATCGGACTTCTTAATGCTCTGCATACCATAAAAGGGGAGAACATATCACGAAGACATCTTGCCGAGGAAGCCTATGAGATCGCTACTCACGATCTCGGTCTCCCAGATGGTAAACAAGATTTCTACCTTGCTTCTTTTGGAAACTTTTGTGTACTCGACATTGCGCGAAACGGGTCAGTAACCGTCTCAAACGCGAACATTTCAAAGGCAGTCCAGACCGAATTTGAAAAACGTACCCTTCTCTTTTATACCGGAGTACGCCGATCGAGTACAGAACTTCTTAAGGATCAAGAAAAGAAACTCCGGAATAATAAAAAAGATGCTGTGGAGTTAAAGCATGAGACAAAACGTATCGGCAAAACTATTTTAGACGTATTTGAATCAGGAAGACTCAATGAGTTCGGCCGTCTTCTTGATGAGCATTGGAAACTTAAGAGAAAAATGTCTGCAAAGATGAGTACCGATAAGTTTGATGCACTCTATGAAAAAGCAAAAAAGGCGGGAGTGCTTGGGGGAAAGATTGTTGGCGCCGGAGGCGGAGGATTTTTTATGGTATTTTGCAAAGACGGAAAACAAAACGCGGTCCGGAAAGTTTTTAAGAAGGAAGGAATGCGTGAGGTGTCATTTTCGGTAGATTCTGCAGGTACGCAGGTGTTGGTTAATAAACCTCGGTCACACACTCTGTAATATAATGTCTAAGAAACCACTTACCATTGGCGTGGTCGGACTCTGGCACCTCGGAAGCGTCTACGCTGCCGGTCTTGCCGAGCTTGGTCACCAGGTAGTTGGCTTCGATTCCGATGGTTCGGTTGTAAAGAAGTTTGCGAAAGGGATTCTTCCGGTTAGTGAAGAAGGTCTAAGTCAGTTAACATTGAAGAATATTAAGGCGGGAAGACTTGAGTTTACGAACAGTCTTCAAAAGCTTGCGTTATGTGATATTGTTTGGATTACAATTGACACTCCTTGCGATACGCATAACCTTCCCAATACATCTTCTATTTTGAAACTCCTCTCTTCTCTCGCACCGCTGCTAAGTAATGATGTTTCTATAATTGTTTCGAGTCAGGTCCCAGTAGGAAGCGGGGACATGCTTCGCCTCCGTATTCAAAAAGCAAATCCAACACTTCGTTTTTCGTATAGCTATCAACCGGAGAATTTACAACTTGGGAAAGCGCGGCACAGTTTTTTTCACCCTGCGCGCATTGTGGTAGGAGTTGAAACGAAAGAAACGGAAGCACTTTTCGAAAGTATTTTTAGGAACGTTGATGCTCCAAAGCTCTATATGAGTGTTCCTTCTGCGGAGATGGTAAAGCACGCGGTAAATGCATTTCTCGCCACTTCACTTAGTTTCATCTATGACATATCTGACATGTGCGAGGTTTTCGGCGCGGACGTGCTTCGTGTTTCCGAAGCATTGAAGAGTGATTTACGTATTGGGAAGTCCGCCTACCTTGATTCTAGTATTGGATTCTCCGGCGCGACGCTTGGTCGCGATCTCTCGGTACTTGTCGATAGGTCAAGAGAAAAGAACGTACTACTCCCGGTTATTGCTGGAGCCCGGCTTAAAAATGAAAAACGTTGGCAGATGGCACTACCCATTCTTAAAAAAGAGCTCGGAGATTTGTCTAAGGTAACTATCGGTTTTCTTGGGATTGCGTACAAGCCGGGGACGTCTACCGTGCGGGATTCGCTCTCGCTCAAACTTATGCGTACACTCTCACCTCTCGCTAAGGAAATATGTGCGCATGATCCTTTGGTTCCTAAAGAGGCGGTTCTTGCCGCGGGTCCCTATCGGTTCTGCTCCGACCCCTACAAGCTCGCACAAGGCTCATCGGCGCTTATCCTCATGACCGCCTGGCCAGAGTATAGTAAGCTTGATTTTAAGAGGATTAGGCAGAGCATGAAAGGCCCAAAGCTTTTCTTTGACGCCAAAAATGCGCTCTGGCAAGAAGAGGCTCGCATAACCGCAGCTGGCCTTCGCTACATCGGCATCGGCCGTGGACGTACTAAGGTAACATCATGAGACGTGCACCTATACATGTCGTCATAACGGGAGGGACCGGAGGAATAGGTAAAGCTATTGCCTCGCGTTTTTTGCGTGAGGGTGCGGAGGTGCTCGTGGTCGCGAGGAGTGCGGGAGAACTTGAGGCGATACGGCAAGAATTTTCAACGTATGGCAGTGCGCTTACTACGGCAATGTGTGATGTATCAAAGGCAGAGGAGGTACGTTTGCTCGGAGAAAAGATACAGGAGCGCTTCGGAGAGAAGGTCGATGTGCTCATAAATGCGGCGGGAATTTACGGTCCGAAAGACCTCCTGGAAAATACCGATGAAGAAGCGTGGAAGGAAACCCTTTTGGTGAATCTCTACGGTACAATGCTTATGACGCGGCTGGTGTTGCCGTCAATGAAGAAACAAAAAACCGGCACTATTATTAATTTCTCCGGTGGCGGAGAGGGAGCGTTCCCACGTTTTAGTGCGTACGCAGCGTCAAAAGGTGGCATTATCCGTTTCACCGAAAGTGTTGCGGAAGAGGTGCGGGACTTCGATATTTGTATTAACGCCATCGCTCCCGGAGCGGTAAATTCGGGTCTACTCGATGAGGCAATCGGGGCAGGTCCAGAGAAGGTTGGTGACGCAACCTATCTTAAATTACTTACACAGAAGAAAGAGGGAGGTGTATCTCCCGACCTCGCCGCAGAACTTTGTGTTTTTCTCGCGCGCGACACGTCAGGTGTTACTGGTCGGGTACTGAGTGCCGTGTGGGACAAACAGAGCAGTATTCTGAAACACTCCGCCGAAATTATGAACACAGACATCTATACCTATCGGCGAATTAAACCTCAAGACCGTGGTTATGACTGGAAATAAAAAATATCGCATCGCTTTAATCGGGGCCGGGCGTATGGGCGCACGGTGGGCTAGTGTTATTGCTACGTCCAAAAGCGTAGCGCTCGCGCTTGTCGTTGACAAAGACGTCTCACTCGCGGAAAAAGTGGCGAAGATGTACGGAGTAACGTCGGAAGCGGACCACCAGTTGGCTCTCCGTGACGATGTAGATGCGGTAGTTATTGTCGTACCTCACAAATTCCTCTACCCACTTGCTAAAGAGGCGCTTCTTGCGGGTAAACATGTGTTCGTCGAAAAGCCGGGGAGTAAAACGGAGGAAGAGATGCGAGAGCTGGTGCGGATTGCAAAAGAGAAACAGTGTACACTTATGGTCGGGTTCAACTATCGCTTCTTTGATTCGATTCGGCAAGTCAAAGAGATTGTTCAGAGTGGGGAGATTGGAGAAATTCACGCTATTCGAATAGTACACGGACATCCCGGACGGGTCGGTTATGAAAAAGAGTGGCGTATGCAAAAAGATCTGGCGGGAGGCGGCGTACTTATGGACCAAGGGCTCCACGTGATTGATTTGGCGCGATGGTTTTTGGAAGATGAAGTTGTGCAGGTTTCCGGTGTGACGAGTAACGAAGTATGGAAAGCCGAGGTTGAGGACACCGCTTCTCTGGTTCTCAAAACCAGGAAAGGCAATGTCGCTTCGCTTCAGGTCAGTATTTCGGAGTGGAAGCCGGTGTTCTCGTTTCAGATGAGTGGTGAGAAGGGATCTATTTCCATAGAAGGGCTTGGCAGAAAATACGGAAACGGAGAGAGTTTTTCCGTCGGGAACTACGACAGGAAGACGGAGAAGCTACTTGAAAGACAGATAGTGTGTGACCCTGATGCGGATAAGGCTCTCGCGCGGGAGTTTGAGGCGTTTGTAGAGGCACTCTCTGCCGGCGCGTGCGAAAATCATAGTGCGAAAGATGCATTAGAGGTTTTAAAGATTATTAATGCGGTATACCAACAAGCGCAACTATGAAAGCCATCGTACTCGCAGCCGGAGAAGGAAAGCGGATGTTACCACTGACACTCACAGTGCCTAAGCCCATGCTTATGATTGGCGGGCAGACTGTCCTTGATCATATCTTTGAAGGGTTTCCGGAAGAAATTACCGAGGCAATAATCGTGGTGCGGTATCTCGGAGAGAAGATACGGGAGTATTGCGGGGATATGTTCCATGGAAGACCAGTACGCTATGTGGAAGGGAGCGAGAAGGGAAACGCGTATAGTTTTCTTGCCGCTTCACCGTTTGTTGCGCCACAGGAGCGAGTGATGGCACTGTACGCCGATGAAATGCCGAGTCGAGAGAATATGGAGAAGTGTCTTTCTCACGAATACAGCTGGCTCGTAAAAGAAACACTTCGTCCGAAGGCGGCAGGAGTCGTGGAGCTTCGTCCTGACGGAACCATAGAGCGTATTGTCGAGAAATCGGAGAACCCTCCTTCAAATATGGCGGCAATCGGACTTATGGTGCTCCCCGGCCCCATCTTCGCCATACAGCCCGAACAAAACCACAATGGCGAGTATTATTTTACCAGTATGGCGAACAAAATCTTTCCGAAAACGAACGTCTATGCCGTTCTGACATCCGGAGGATGCTCGCTCACCAAACCTGAGGACATACCGAAGGTGGAAGCGTTTCTTGCCACGCGAAAAAACAATCATGTCTAGTAAAAAAACACAATCCAAAAACGAATTGGTGCTGGTTACCGGAGGTGCCGGGTTTATCGGCGGACATCTCGTCGACGCGCTTTTGGAGCATGAATATCGGGTGCGAGTGCTCGACAACCTCGCTCCTCCGACGCATAACGGGAAGTTGCCGAAATGGTTCAACAAAGAAGCGGAGTTTCAGAAAGGAGATGTCCGGAGCAAAGAGGATTGGGAAAAAGCCCTTGATGGCGTTTCGTTTGTCTTCCATCTCGCGGCGTATATGGACTTCCATCCCGACTTCAGTACCTATATTGATACGAATGCAAAGAGTACGGCGCTTCTCTACGAGGTCATCGTTGAGAAAAAATATCCGGTTAAAAAAATTATCGTCGCATCGTCGCAGTCCGTGTATGGCGAAGGCGTCTACTCGTGCACCATGGACGGTATCGTGCATCCATTGCCCCGTAGTGAAGCACAGCTAAAAGCGGGGGAGTGGGAGATGAAATGCCCAATTGACGGTGCACCGCTTATGCCGGTCGCACAAAAAGAAACCGATCGACTCTCGCCGACTATTCCGTACGGCATTTCAAAAAAGACTTCTGAAGAGTTACTTTTCTCCCTCGGACGGCTCTACGGCATTCCTTCAGTCGCGCTCCGTTACACCATCGTACACGGCGCACGCCAGAGCTTCAGACATTTCTATTCGGGAGTGCTTCGTCAAATCGCGGTGATGGCACTCGCGGGACAACCCCTCGAACTGCACGAAGACGGGAAACAGGTACGCGACTATATAAACGTGCATGATGTGGTGGACGCGCACCTCCTTGTACTTGAGTCTCCAAAAGCCGACTTCGAAGCGTTTAACGTCGGCTCAGGACGCGCGACAAAGGTTCGTGAACTCGCAGAGATAATCGCTACAGAAGCGGGAATTCCTGCTTTCATCAAAACGTCCGGACTCTACCGCCTTGGTGCGCCCCGGCATTCACCTTCCGATAATTCAAAACTTAAGGCGCTTGGCTGGAATCCGACGCGGACCATCGCGGACGGCGTCCGCGAGTATATTGCGTGGATTCGTCAGTTCCCTGAAGCGAAACAGTTTTTGGCAGACACGCTGCGTACGATGAAGGAAAAGAGACTTTTACGCTAATTTTTTACTATGTCAGAAAGAAAACGAGCCGTATTTTTTGACCGTGACGGAGTGATTCTCATGGCCATCGTGATGGACGGAAGACCTCGTCCGGCGCGTAGCATTGCCGAATACAAGGCGCTCTCCGGCATTATGCCCGGTGCGAAAGAAGCGGTGGAAAAAGTGAAAGCCGCCGGTTTTCTTGCATTTCTCATTTCCAACCAGCCGGATATTGCTTACGGTGTTATTTCAAAAGCGGAATGGCAATGGATTCAGGACCAGACCAAAGACATTCCGTTTGACGATATTTTTATCTGTTTTCATCGGAGGGACGATAACTGTGACTGCATGAAGCCGAAACCGGGGAAACTGCTGGAAGCCGCGGAAAAATGGAATGTAGATCTTGCCCGTTCGTTTCTGGTGGGGGATACCAAGGACGACGTCGCAGCAGCAAAGAATGCTGGGTGCAAGAGCGTCCTTCTTGACGCTCCGTACAACAGGGAAATAGAGAGTGACATGAAGATTCAATCACTGATCGAACTTTTAGGTACCCTGCGGGAGTTTTAGTTGGAGCAACAGTATCTATCGAGGCCATCTAGGCTAAGACATCTCTTTCCATTGTTAATTTGTGAGGGTGAGTATACAATTTCTTAGGTCCATGCGGAGTTATAGAGTCATGATAACGGTTACGAAGTTAAAGGTGAAGATTTTTGCTGATGGGGCGGAAAAGGCCTCCATGTTAGACATGTCTGCAAAACCCTTTATTAAGGGATTTACGACAAATCCAACACTGATGAGAAAGGGGGGTGTGAATAATTATGCTGAATTCGCAAAAGAAATTCTCGCTTCCATTAAAGATCGGCCAATTTCTTTTGAAGTCTTTTCAGATGATTTTACTGAGATGGAACGGCAAGCAAGGGTAATCGCCTCGTGGGGGAAAAATGTGTATGTGAAGATTCCCATTACGAATACAAAAGGTGTGTCATCCCTTCCGCTCGTTATGAGACTTACTGCGAGTGGAATTAAAGTGAATGTCACGGCAATTCTTACTTTGGCGCAGGTTCAAGCAACCGTCAAAGTTCTTTCGCCACACGTTGCATCTGTCGTCTCAGTCTTTGCTGGACGCATTGCGGATACCGGAGTTGATCCTGTTCCACTTATGAAGAAGTCGAAGACACTTCTTTTGAAAAATAAAAAGGCGGAACTTCTCTGGGCAAGTACACGAGAGGTCTTTAATATTATGCAGGCAGAAAACGTTGGATGTCACATTGTGACCGTTTCGAATGATATCTTGAAAAAACTCGATAAATGGGGGTACGACTTGGAAAGACTTTCGCTCGATACAGTGAGAATGTTTTATGAAGATGGAAAACAAGCAGGATACAGTTTGTAACGTTAGCCTAGTTATTTTAATAAGCCCAATTCAAATCCCCCGACTCTGTCGGGGGATGTAGGGGCGTCCAGACGACACCTCGTCATGCTAGACTGTCCCAATGCGGTTTCGGAAAAGTAGCCACGCAGTATATAAAACGGAGTATCACGTCGTCTGGACTCCTCGATATCGGAGAAAGATATTCGTACCCGGTGTACGCACCTATGTTGAAAAACTCATCGGACATCTCGATGGGCTCGACCCCGATATCGAGGTAGTAAAGGTGAACGCGCCCCTCGACCACGTGCATATGGTCATTGTCATCCCGCCGAGAGCTTCAGTTGCCGAGGTCATGCAGTTCATCAAATCTCAAACTGGGAAACTACTTAAGGCGAGATTTCCTTTTCTCCACAAAACGTTCTATGCTAAGGAAGGCATCTGGTTGCGAGGTTACTGTGTGTCCACCGTAGGACTTAATGAAAAGGAAATCCTCGCTTACGTCAGCTACCAAGACCGCGAAGACAGGGGGCAACTGAAGCTCGACCTCAAGTAGCGGGTCGGGGAAGCCACCAGCTCTGCTGGTGGAGATTCACTTGATCTAAAGAATGCTGAAATACTCAATCTCAATTAGGAATTTAAAAGTTAGGATTCCCTTAAAATAATTAGTGCACTTAGGAATTAGTATAATTTTTTCACTATGTATTTACCATATATAGAACAATATCTCGCTGAGACAAAGAGAATCGTCGATGGACTTGATCACGCCTCTATTGAACGAATGATTGAGATCCTAAAATCAGTACGTGATGTTCGTGGAAGATTGTTTATTCTCGGTGTTGGTGGTGGAGCAGGACATGCAAGCCACGCTGTAAATGATTTTCGCAAAATTGCCGGTATCGAGGCGTATACACCTATGGACAATATTTCGGAGTTTTCAGCCCGGGTAAACGATGATGGGTGGGAGAGTGTCATGTCTAACTGGCTAAAGGGAAGTTTCCTTTCCGCTAAGGACGCAATACTTGTTTTCTCAGTTGGTGGTGGAAATGCAGAGAAAAAAATAAGTCTTAATATTGTCGAAGGCGTACGATACGCAAAGGAAGTCGGCGCAAAAATACTTGGTATTGTTGGACGGGACGGTGGGTATACCAAGCAAGTTGCAGACGCCTGTGTAGTTGTACCGACAGTGAACACCGAAACCGTGACGCCGCACACTGAAAGCTTTCAGGCTGTGGTATGGCACCTTATTGTTAGTCATCCCCTCTTTTTGAAACAAAAAGGGAAGTGGGAATCTATCGAACAGACAACATAAAGACTACGACTTTTTCTCCCCTATGTAGTAAATTATAGCGGACACCTCAATGGAGCGCGGAAAGAGATAAAAAATAAGATCAAGGAATCGAAGGGGTGATAGAACGGCCATAAAGAAATACGTAGCGACGTTGTACATCGCTTCGGAAATTATTGAGAAAGGTAGCGCAAAAAAGTACATAAGTAATGTAACCAACGCTGAAGCTGGACCACCCAAGGCTCCTATTTTTTTCGGGGTAAAGTCGTAAAACTGTTGTTTCAATCCCTCGTGGGTGAGTCGTGTGTAATCGTTCGGTGATGCATGGAACGGGACAAGAAAGGGGATACTTATATACACAAAGCCACCAGGTCTCACGACGCGTCGCATTTCCTTTATCACCTTCTCAAAGTTAGGCGTGTGTTCAATGGTGGATTCGGAAATGATCATATCCACAGAATTGTCTTTAAAGGGGAGTGTTGCTGCGTCCGCCACGATGTCTACATTTTTAAAGGGGAAAATATCAAGATTAATAACGTCCGGATGGACTCGTGTAATTCCAGAACCTATATTAATAAGTATCTTTTCCTCTGACCGATCACCGAAAACCTTTCTAATTGTCTTGTTCGGTTTTTGTCCCAAATAAGAAATATTACCTATCGCGTACGTGAGGAATACAAAAAGTGAAGGCCATTTCTTAATGAACGCTTTTAAAAGATTTATGAATGTACCCGCTTCTTTAGTATATCGCTGGATAGTGCCGTCATCTGAAGAGGTGAAATGTAGTGCAGAATTCTTGATTGGGTAGAGGGCGCGACACGTGGGACAGTGCATCCCATTTTCGGCGGATAACATGTTCTTACTTGCACATTGTGGGCAAGAAAGTATCTCGGTAAATGTCTTCGCGTGTATGTTCATATTCCTTCAAAATAAGTAACTTTACAAGTATACGGCATCAGCCTACAATGTAAAATGTGGCACCTTTTTTCAAGAAACATGTAGTAGCGATAGTGTTCGCTTGCGTAATAGGTGCAATCTACGGACTACCCAACGTCCTATTTGTTCTGTCTTTGGGGGATGTCTATCAAGGTATCCCGATGATGCAAACACCAAATGAAGATGCGTATTTGGCTCGGATTCAAGAAATTCTCGATGGTCATCCTACGCTCGGTTCACCCTATTTTTTCGAATACAAAGAACAGTGGCCGATTACTCCTCCAACGGGTGAATTCTTTTACGCGCTTCCTAGTTTGTTGTTCAATCTTTCTACTTCGACCGTTTTGATAGTGAGTAAATTTATTTTACCCGCGATATTATTTTTCTTAGTTTATTTACTCGTGTTACGTCTTACGGGGGAGGAGGACATATTCAAGAAAAGTAATGCAATTGTGGGCGGTGCATGGGTCGTTCTTGGCTATGACCTCATTGATTATCGAACTGTTTTCTCGTATCTCTTGGGGACCATCTCACCTGAATCATTTCTACTCTGGGCGCGGCCGGTTAACCCAATTCTCGGTGCTCTATTTTTGTTTTCTTTTTTATTGTTCGTGTTGGCACTTGTCCAAAATACGAAATGGAAAAAGAGCACACTTATTGGGGCGGCCGTTTTTCTCGCACTTATGTTCGGGAGTTACTTTTTTAGTTGGGGTCTGGCGCTTTCGATTCTCGTCATGCTCGTTGTGATCTGTCTTTTTTCCAGAGAGTATGAGGTTGCGAGGACGCTTGCGCTCATTGCTCCCTTAGGTGTTTTATTCGCAGCCCCTTATTGGTATGTCGTGTGGCACGCGAGTCAAAGCCCTTGGTACGAAGCGTCGGTGCTTCGAAGTGGTCTTTTTTTAACGCATTATCCACTTCTCAACAAACTCCTCCTTGTCACCTTTGCGCTCTACCTCACTGTATTGTTTGCTGATCTTTTGTGGAAGCGAAACAAACATATTGAATATCGCTTCGAGATCTGGCATCGGTTTACGCTCGCTCTTTTGCTTGGAGGTCTATGGGTTTACAGCCAGCAAATGCTGACGGGTCGGACTCTTTGGCCGTATCATTTCGTCCAATACACCATCCCACTTTCTATGGTGGTCTGCATGGTCTTGCTTTATAACGTTGTACGAAAATGGAGTTATCTCGTTTGGTCGGCGATGGTTGGTATAATTGCCGTATCGTCCATGTGCTTTGGTGTCTACACACAAGTAAGTACATACAGAGGTTCCTACGCCCGTTACGCGCACATACAAGGCTATGCACCCTTGTTTGCGTGGCTTAACGAACAAAAGAAAGACTGCGTCGTGCTCCAAATTGACTCTGAGACAGGCATTGGAGGTCTTGATGTGGCCATCCCCGCCTTTACACATTGTAATTTGTATAATTCAGCAACCGCACCTTCGCTTTTACCAGAGGAACGAATTTGGCATAATTACTTTGTCCGCCTTTTTATGAACGGGGTTACTCCAGCGACACTTACCTCATATCTAGATGGTCATCTTTCTGAAGAGCGCACGTATCTTTCTTCTAACTGGAAAGGAATCTTCGGTGTCAGAGAATTTCCGGACTTTAGTGACCCCTTATTGGCAAAACGGCTCATGATGGTACCCGAAAAATACCGAGAATTTTTCGGGAAAGAAATTGTAGCAGAGCTCAAAACATATCGTCTCGACTTTATCGTATCTGTTGGTCCTTTGGCGGAAATGGTTAAGAAGCGGTTGCCGGGTGTTACGCTAGTACAATCATTTAATGACGTGCTTCTCTATAAGCTTTAAGAGTATGGATATAGTTAAGAAAAAATTACGACAAGTGCTCTCTTTTAATAAACCAATTCAGGCTCTCATTGAGGGAGTCGTTCTGGTTTACCTGCTCCAAAAGACAAAAAACAATATTGAAGACAATAAGAATAGACATATACGAGTTCGGATACTTAGGCGCGGAATCGAGAAATTAAAAAAGGCAATGTCGGATGTTCATTACAAACAGGGAATCCTCATTGTAGGCGAAGAAGCCTACGCGTCTTTTGAAGGCATTTTCCTCAATGTTCGCGGTACGAACCGGTATCTTAAAGTGACAGGGGATGCTTTTGGTAACGAAGGGAAGCCGATACTTGATTTTCTGCGCTCAAAAGGAGTCGAGGTTGGTACAATGATTGATCTAGGAGCTAACTTTGGGGAGATAAGTTTGTACATGAGTAAACAGTATCCGCGTGCGAAGATTTTGGCTGTTGAGGCGTCGCCAGATAATTTCCGACTTTTGGAATCAAATATTCATTTCCAGCAATTTTCCACCGTGAATCTCTCGCTTCTTTGTGAAGCTGTGAGTGATCGAAAGGGTTTCGTAGAGATAACTAAGGGAGTAAATCCTGAAAACATCATCGCGCACCCCAGCATCCATCTTAAGGAATCAGATCTTGGGAAAAAGATAGAAACAGTCCGCGTCCCCTCTGACACACTGGAGTCAATCATGTCCCGTTTTAACTTTACCACGCTCGATTTCCTGAAGGTTGATATCGAGGGTTCTGAGCCACTCCTCTTTGAATCACTTCGAATGTGCGCTCGAAAGATTCGAGCCATACTCATTGAGGTGGGGGATAAGGCGGATCACCACACGTACCTTCCGCTTATGCGGTTTTTATTCGCGGAATATCATGTAGCCTACGATGCTGGGACAGGAAGCAAATGGACATCATTTGAATCGTTTGAAAAAAGTATGTTATCTTCATATGCACAGGATATTTGGTTTGTTCGGGAAGAGAAGAAACTTTAAGACCGCTTTTTGAGTTACAAGTTGGTACTATGGGCATTTCTAGCAGATTGTACGTATGGAACAGAACATAAAGAAAACAAAATTGGCCTCCTCCCGCAAAGGTAAAAAGGCACTCCTTACCGGAGTAACGGGGCAGGATGGTTCGTATCTCGCCGAACTACTTTTAGAAAAAGGGTATGAAGTGTATGGCCTCCAGCGGCGTGCCAGTATGCCGAATACCTTTCGTGTGGACCATCTCACTGGCGAAAAAAATGGGGACCGTTTTTTTATGACATACGCCGACCTCTCTGACAGCTCAAATCTGCTTCGTGTCATTAATAAAGTACAACCCGATGAAATTTACAACATTGGCGCGCAGAGCCATGTGGGCGTGAGCTTTGATATCCCCGAATACACCGCGAACATTAATGCACTCGGTCCACTGCGGATTCTCGAAGTCCTTAGGAACCTCCACCTTCCCGCAAAATTTTATCAAGCAAGCTCTTCTGAAATGTTTGGTGACGTACTTGAAACACCTCAGAAGGAAACGACGCCATTCAATCCGCAGTCGCCGTACGGTCTTTCAAAAGTATTTGCGTTCCATATCACGAAAATTTTTCGTACCGGATACGGTATTTTCGCCTCCAATGGAATTCTCTTCAATCATGAGTCGCCACGGCGTGGATTCAACTTCGTAACTCGTAAAATCACCCTTGGCCTTTCCCGCATCAAGCTCGGTCTCTCGGGAGAACTGCATTTGGGAAATCTTGATGCGAAGCGGGATTGGGGCTTTTCTAAAGATTACGTGGAAGCAATTTGGTTGATTTTGCAGCATGAAAAGCCGGATGATTTCGTTATTGCGACGGGGGAAACGCACTCGGTCCGCGAGTTTGTTGTGGAAGCAGGGAAGCATCTTGGTATGGATATTGAGTGGAAAGGATCAGGTATTAAGGAGATTGGCATTGACTGTAAAACAGGGAAGACAGTTATTCGGATTGATCCACAATATTTCAGACCGAATGAGGTCAATTTTCTGCAAGGTGACTCCTCAAAAGCGCGGAAAATGCTCGGCTGGAATCCGAAGACAACTTTTAGTGCCCTTGCCAAACTAATGGCGGAAGAAGATTTGCATTACGTTGAGCGTGAATCATCGCTTGGACGGCAGGATGTTTCGGCACGAAAGTTCTCCGTGAAGTAAGTCGGTCTCACAAAATGGAACATATCAGTTACAAAGGAGAACTTGTCGCAATACTCATTCGTTCCTATTCGCATGGGTCACATCCTGTTACGGCTCCCGGGGAAGTGTTACAGATGATGACAATTAAGCGCGAAGCGGGGGAGAAAGTGACACCGCACCTCCATGTTCCTCGGGAAAGAATAACCGACCGTCTTTCAGAGTGTTTAGTTGTTCAAAAAGGAAGAATTAAGGTCAGTCTCTATGGAGATGACGTAGGGCCATTTACCGTGGTGGAAGTAAGGGAGGGGGAGGCCATTTATATCCGTTCTGGCGGTCATGCCGTTCAGTATCTTGAACCGACTGAGATACTAGAGTTCAAAAACGGACCGTATGAAGACGATAAAAGAATGATCTAATCTATCTTCTGTATGCGTGTCTGCATTATTACAACGAAGTATAACTTCAAGACCTCTGGTGGTTCCGTCGGTGATATTGATTTGCGCGCGCGAGTTCTCACCAGCCTCGGTCATAAAGTTACGGTCGTCAGTGCGTTTTCAAAATTCAATAGCGACCTTCCCGAGTTTCCCTATCGTTTCCTGGCGGATGAGATTGGAAGCGCAGGCCTTCTTGGTATACAAATAGGGATATACCGTCTCCTTAAGAAATACGAATACGAGGTAGACATTTTCCATGTGGATGGGCAAGTGTTTCTCTACGGCGCTGGTCTGTATCGCCTTCTTGGGGGGAAGGCGAAGGTTCTTGGGTTTTTTAATCACTGGCCGAATGCTTGGGCCGATGAGACGGTGGGAGTTACTCAGAGGATAATTCCGATGTTGCGACCGATTAAGGCGATCAAGAAGCGAGTACGTTTTTTTCTTGAGCGATGGTTTGGGGTCCCCCTTGCCAACTATATGGATGTTATTATCTACAATACGCCCCCGCTTGCAGCAAAATTCATGAGTTTCGGATTCAAGAAAGGAGATATACTTCCGGACTTTGTTGATACCGAAGGATTGCGCAAGCAAGAGGATATGGATGTGGAAAAGATTCTCTCCCGGCAAAATCCTTCCGGAGGAATTATCACCTTATTATGTGCCGGTAGGATGTTGCCGGAAAAAGGGTTTGATATGGTTGTCCGCGCGTTTGCTCAGATTCCTCATAAAGAGAAGTACCGAGTTATTTTAAGTGGTACGGGACCGGAATTCAATTCTCTTAAAAAACTTATTTCCGACACACATCTTGAGGCGTTCTTTCAGATGCCTGGTTGGGTGGAAAGGAAGACGTTGCTTGGTTTTTTTCGTAAAGCACAAGTTTTCATCTTTCCGAATTGGTGGCCGGAGTACGGAGCGATAGTTCTCGAGGAAGCGATGTCGTTCGGTTTGGCTAGCATTATCCCAAGCGGGGGGGCCCTTGAATGGCTTTCCGGGGGGACCGCCCGTACTTTTAAAAACAGCAGTGTAGATGATCTGGCTCGAGTGATTCAAACCCTCGGAGACAATGTCGGCTTAAGAATTACTACAGCCCAAAACGGATTTAAGCACAGTGCCTCACTTGATTATCGGATTCTTGGAGTAAGACTAGAGAAGATACTCCAGTCATCTGTGGCTTAATGGTACTTTTGTAAGGCTACAAGGCTCCGCCAAGTAATGTTTTAACCATCTTCATTTTTTGATCACGGGACAAACCCGCATGTACGGCGATTGAGTTCTTGATTTTCGTAAATGAACCGTCAAGTGAATTGGTGGTATTTGGGATATTGAGTTCGGGGTAACGTTCAAACGTGAACAAATACGGCAGATGCCGTTTAATGCTGTCCCTCGCGCTCCGTAGTTTTCGGTGCGTGTAGGTGTATCGGTTACTTTTTTCATTCAAACTCTTTTCTTTCAGGAACGTCTCCCACTTTTCCGAACGATGATAGTTTCTCGTTAGTGTCGCTACGGTTGCGTACTGAAAACAAAAATCAAACCAGAGCTTCTTTCTGATTCGAGAGAGGATATCCTTCTTCTTGGTTACTTGAAATTGAGTGTTGCACCGGAGGCATTTGTATCCTTGTATACCTCGAAAAAATCCATTCTTTTTTACCAACAACGCCTCACAGCGAGGGCAGGAAATCGTTTTTTTTGCTCATGCTATTCAAATTACGGCTTACTAAAAGCCTATGTTAGCATTCCAGCCTTACAAAAGTACCATTAAGCCTCATCTGTTGCCTTGGGCTCACACACCTAAACGGGTAGTGCTTCTGGCTCGTGGAACTATAAATATGCTTTTTGCGCAATGAGGTCAGCAAGAGGCTCTAGTTCATGGGCACGCTTTTTGAGTGTTGAACCACCTTCGATATCCCAGATTTGAACGAGGTCAACGTCGACACTAGCCTTGAACACGGCGGTTAAGTAGTCAGTTAATTCTCTTTCGTTATGGATGAATGTTGCTAGATGTTCTTTTATTGTCTCGGCAAGAAATTCTGGCGCGATGCATTTTCGAGCCATCGATAGTTTATTGTAGGGAACATCGCCGAAAGTGATAACTGGCTTTTTAAATAGGAGTGCTTCCCAGCCGACGCTGCTTGAGATTGTAATAATCAATTTAGCCCGTGCAATCAAATCATAACTGACGACCGTGGGGGATAGCAGTCTTACGTTGGGAATCTTCTTTAGTTCCTTGTAGTATCTGCGGGATCGTTTCCCGTACATGGTTGGGTGTTCTTTCACACACAACACGTAATCGATCGGTAGCGACTTGGCGATTTGCCTAGCCAGCCATAGCTGATCGGTATAAAACGGGGCGAAAAGAGCAGTGGAATTTTCGGGTTCAAGTTGAAGCGGGTAGAATACGAAATTCTGATCCAAAGTAAGGGTGTCGTATAAATCATCAAAACCAATAAATACGCGCACCTTCTGTCTTATTTTATCGATAAAAAAATGCCACGGCGTTATTGTACTATAGTCGCCACGTTCGGCGCCGGCCAGGTATTGGTAGGTACTAACAAAAAGCCACTGAATCGAACGCCAGAAATTTCGGGGCAAAAGAAAGCTAAATTGACGTTTCCTGTTTATGGCTCGAGTGTTGGGCGATTCACCCAACGTATAGGGGAAAGGGCTCTTTCGAAAACGCTGTAAAAATTTTTCTGCTTCCTCGCGTTCCTTTGGGAAGTCCATTCCCCGATTTTTTATCTTTTCAAAGAATTCATCCACGTCCGATAACGTTTTGTAGTCGTCAGTTATCGAATGTTTTGTTCCGATTCGAGTAAGAGTGATGATTTGTATCGGAATGTTCCGCTTTTTGGCGATGCTGTACAGCAGGTAGCTACTTAGCGAACATACAATAGAGAAAATAAGTACATCGGGTTTTTCTTCATCAAGGAACTTGAGCACCGCTTTAGCCGTGCGCTGTAATATTTGTAGCATTTCTTCGTGGGAGTATTTCGGTGTATCGTGAGGATATTGGCGCACATGCTGACCGTGGCGGATAATGCGGTCAACTTCAATATGTGGCCACAGGTAGGGAATGCCGTAGTCTTTTTCCAACTGTTTGAGGAATGCCCAATCGATTATTTCGTCTTTGTAATTTCGCAAAACATCTTCTTCTAAGACGAGTTGTGTGTAAGAAATCTCCTTCTGTTGATTCAGAAAATCAAAGCTCCGGCGCGTCTGCACGAAACCACAGAATTTTGCGGTTGGATGTTTGTGGTAGATTGAACAGGCGAGTGAGTGCGCGATGAGTGCAAATCGCCGTTGCATGAAAAAGCAAAGTTTCATTTTTGGAAATCCTTATAAAACATTGTATGCTAGTATCAGGTTGACTGTATATCAAACTGTTCCAGCAGTCAAAAAGTTCTGCTGGCCAGGGGTTAAAACAAGCCATTATTCACTCTAAAATATACGAAACATGAACAAACATAGTAATTTCCACATAAAGAAAGATAACGTCTTCGAGGTCAAGGAACTATTCAAGGATATTTCTAAGTTGGTGAAGGTGAAGTACAGGAATAAAACGAGTGAGCTTGATATTTTGGATTTGGGTTGTGCGTCTGGCGAATTGGCCTACTTCCTCAAAAATGATTTGCAAAGCTCTGGAAAAGTGTGGGGTTTAGACATTTCTCGAGAATTGATAAAAAACGCCAAACAACGCTTTGGCGGATCTAATGTAAAATTTTTTGCTGCAGACGCTTATAATTTTAAGACCGATGTAAAATTTGATGTGGTGACTATGACATCGGTTCTTTCTTATTTTGACGATCCTTTCCCAGCTATAAAGAATTTGCTCAATCTTTTAAAAGATGATGGTATCGCTGTAATATCCGGCATCTTTAATCCTTGGAATATAGACGTTAAGTTGAACTTTAGGGTTCAAGGTGACACAGGGTGGGAGAATTTTCATCAGTTTTCTCTAAGTCGTATTCAGAAATTTATAACTGATGCCGGCTACGTCTGTAGGATTTCGGAACAGATTATGCCGTTTGATATTCCAATGAAGGAAAATCTTCTCAGATCCTGGACGGTAAACTTGGACGGTAACAGGTATATGATGAACGGGCTACAGTTGGCCTACAACATTCGTATACTTCAGATAACAAAAAAATAAGAGAATATTTCTATGTTTTTAAAAGAATGTATACAGCGGATTCGCTTTTGGCGTCGAGCTGACCGTATTGGTCCAGACATGCCGTGGACACACTGGCGACTCTTTTTTCCTTCAAGGATGAAGAATCTTTGTCAGAAAAGATTTCGTCACTTTGACCCGACTGCTGAAATACGCCCTGGTTCCTACATCCTCGCTTGTTCCAAGATAAGTATCGGTAAGCGCGTAGTTGTTCGTCCTGGCAGTGTATTTGAGGCCGATCCGCGAGAAGGTGAACACGGGATCACTATTGAGGATGATGTGCTTCTTTCTCCCGGAGTACACCTCTATGTGAATGACCATGCGTTTGAAGATACAAGTATGCCAATCTTTGACCAAGATCATAAGCCATCTAAACCGATTACGATCAAACGAGGTTCGTGGATTGGTGCCAATGCTATTATTTTGGCGGGAGTGACGATTGGAGAGAACAGTGTTGTGGGGGCGGGGAGTATCGTTACTAAAAATGTACCGCCTCGCGTTGTAGTGGCGGGTAGCCCCGCCAAGATTATACGTGTTCTGTAGTCTTCATCCTTTCTCGTTATCCAATGAAAGATATCCGAATCATTCCACTTCTGCACATCAAGAGCGAGAACGTCGTTAAACCCGTGCATACCGAAGCTCTTCGGGTCGTGGGTTCTCCGAAGTCACTCTCGACACGCTATTACGCGGAAGGCGCCGACGAGCTCATTTATCTTGATGTTGTCGCCAGTTTGTACCAGAGGAATTTTGATTTTGAGCTTTTGCGCAGTGTGACCGAGAATATATTTATTCCCGTGACAGTCGGTGGAGGCATCCGCTCAATTACCGATATAAACAATGCCTTGCGAGCCGGCGCGGATAAGGTGGCTATCAATACATACGCTGTACGCCACCCTGTCTTTCTTAAAGAAGCGGCAAAAGAATTCGGATCTCAATGCATAACGCTGTTCATCGAAGCAAAGCAACGTCCAGATGGTTCTTATGAAGTGTACACCGACGGTGGACGTGAGTGGACCGGTAGTGACGCAATCGAGTGGGCGAAGCAGGCGATCGATCTCGGAGTCGGTGAGATTCTTATATCCTCCATCGACCGCGACGGAACGAAGCGCGGGTATGACGTAGAACTGATACGAAAAATAAGTACATTTGCCCCCATCCCCATCATTGCTCACGGTGGAGCCGGTACCAGCGAATCGATACGTGAAGTGATCTGTGAAGGAAAAGCGGACGCAGTAGCCGTTTCCTCGGTGTTTCACTACGGAGAACTCTCAATCCAGAATGTAAAACGATATTTGGTCGAACGGGGGATTGCGACAAGAGAAATATAGATATTGTTTTCTGCTGATTCGCGCACTTAGATTTCACGATTATTCAAGAAGCGGAAGAAAGTAAATACACAACATGAATCACCGAATAGTCATCATTGATTACGGAGTCGGCAATCTTTTCAGTTTGCAACGGGCCTTTCGCGCCGTTTCGGGTGAGGCTCTGATCGCGAGTGATGTTGATACGATATACTCTGCGGACGCGCTGGTCCTTCCGGGGGTCGGGTCATTTGAAGCGGGTATGCGGGGACTGCGGCTCCGCGGGCTGATTGATGTTGTTAAAAATGCCGCTACGAAGGGCACGCCTATACTCGGTATTTGTCTGGGCGCTCAACTGCTTCTTTCTGAGGGACATGAGTTCGGTGTGCATCAAGGACTCGATATTATTCCTGGGAAAGTACTTAAGTTTGAAGGACTGACGCAAAATGAAAAAATCCCGCATGTCGGTTGGAATAACATCTCCCCGCCTGAGGAAGTAACGTGGAAGGGGACTGTGTTAGATCTCGTCGAGAAGGCTTCCAAAGTGTATTTCGTACACTCATATATCTTGGCACCGAGAAACAAAGAACATACATTCGGGTTAACAACTTACGGTGGTAAAGAGTTCTGCTCGATAGTCAAGAAAGGTAAGATAATTGGGGTGCAGTTTCATCCTGAGAAAAGCGGAGAAACAGGACTGCGAATCATTAAAAATTTTGTTTCAGCCTTGTAATAAGTCGACCGGCTTTGGAGTTATAATGGATGCCATATGGTCGTTAAATTAGATAAACAACTTGGTGTACAACCGAAGGAGGTAACTTTTTGTACTCGGTGTGTTGTATCAAACCAGAGACCCCGCACTGTGTTTGATGCCGAGGGAGTTTGTAGTGCATGCAGATATGTGGAGCAAAAACGTAGCCATATTGATTGGGAGAAACGGGAGCGGGAACTTCAGGCACTTTGTGACAAACATCGCTCAACAAATGGAGATTTCGACGTGATTGTGCCGTCGAGCGGCGGGAAGGATAGTGGATACACGGCCCATCTCCTTAAGGAGAAATATGGTATGCACCCGCTCTGTGTTACGTGGGCACCGTTTATCTACACCGATATCGGCTGGAAGAATTTTCAGGATTTCGTGAAATCTGGATTTACGGTAATAAATTGCTTTCCAAACGGTGTCGTGCATCGAAAACTCGCGCGTGTCGCCTTTGAACAAAAAGGAGACGCGTGGGATCCGTTTACTTTCGGGCAGAAAGCGTACGCGTTTCATGTCGCGCTTAAATGGAAAATCCCGCTCATTTTTTACGGAGAAAATGGGGAAGTGGAATATGGCGGTTCGATGCAAAATGCCACTAAACCGTTTGAATCAGTTTCGGATTGGGAAGCACTCTACTTCAAAGGTTCCGGAATCGATACACTGCTCAAAACCGGGGTTGACATGAACATTTTGTCAAAGGATGAAGCTAACGATCCTGTACTTAATCTGTACCGCCCTCCCGCGCTCCGCGATATCGAACAGCTTGGAGCCGAAATGCATTGGCTTTCGTATTACCGAAACTGGATACCGCAAGAGAATTTCTATTACGCGCAGAAACACACCGGTTTTACGGTGAATGAGGACGGCCGTTCAGAGGGTACCTATTCAAAGTACGCTAGCTTGGACGACAAAACGGACGGATTCCATTTTTATCTCGGTTTTATAAAATTCGGCCTGGGACGAGCAACAAGAGACGCTATGATGGAAATTCGTTCGGGGCATATCACAAGAGAGGAAGGGGTCGCGCTCGTGCGTCGTTTCGACGGCGAGTTTCCCAAGAAATATCTTAAGGATTTTTTGGAGTACCTCGGTATTACCGAGAAACATTTCTGGGAAGTTGTGGACTCGTACCGTCCTCCTCATCTATGGGAAAAGATCAATGGCGAATGGAAGCTTAAATATCAAGTAACATAATATATGAACGTCCTTGCGTATATTCCAGCCCGTGGCGGGTCCAAACGAATCCCGAATAAAAACATTCGAGATTTTTGCGGCAAGCCACTTATCGCCTACGCTATCGAGCAAGGCAAGGCGCACCCGCGCGTCGACCGCGTGATAGTCGATACGGACGATGAGGAAATCGCCACTGTCGCAAAAAAATATCAAGCCGACGTCCCGTTTTTGCGTCCCAAAGAACTTGCCACCGATACCGCACAGGCGTCCGACGCGCTTCTGTATCTTTTGGAACGGCTGAAAAAGGATGAAGGATATGAGCCGACGCATATTCTGCTCTTGCAAACCACCTCGCCCCTTCGTGAAATGCGCGATATCGACGCCTGCTTCGAAATGATGGATAAAACGAATGCCGCGACGGTGCTTACGGTCGCCTCAACCCACCCCCGCATCTATTTCCTTGATTCCGAAAACCGCCTTATTCTCGCCAATAAAGAGATACACGATTCAAGCAACATGCAGGCGTGGCCGAAAGGGTATCTCCTCAACGGCTGTTTTGTGTATATCATTACGGTTTCGGCGTTCCTACAAAATAAGAAAATCCTTGCGGACGATACCCGCGGAGTCGTTTGCGATAGGTGGCGCTCGGTGGACCTCGACGAACCGGAAGACTTTGTACTCGCAGAACTTTTGTATAAGCACAAGAAAGAAATAGAAGCTAACATAAAAAAAATATGAGGTTTTTTGTCGTCGGCTTAGGCTCGATGGGGAAACGGCGTGTCCGCAACCTTCAGGCAAACGGTGAAAAAGATATCACCGGTTTTGATATTCGTCCCGACCGTATCGCGGAAGCGAAAGAAAAGTACGGCATCAAAACGGTAGACGCACTCGCGGACATGCCTCCGAGTGATTTTGATGCATTGATTATTTCCGTGTCTCCCGATGTGCACGGAGACTACATCCGGTATGCGCTGAAACACAAAAAACACTTCTTTGTGGAGCACCCGACCAGTGACGATGGCTACAAGGAAGTCATCGCGGACAGGAGCGCCATCGTAAAGGCGCCATCGTGCACGTTCCTATTCAACCCCGCTATAAAAATAATGAAGCAGATTCTAGAGAAGGGAACGATAGGAAAAGTGCTCGCGTTTCAATATCATATGGGACAGTATCTTCCCGATTGGCATCCGTGGGAAGATTACCGCGACGTCTATTTTTCTAAAAAAGAAACAAGCGCGTGTCGTGAAATGTTTTGTTTCGAACTTATCTGGCTCAATTCGCTTATTGGCGCGCAGGTGAAGGAGGTACGTGGCACCATCACGAAACTGACTGACCTCGACATGGATGCCGATGACACCGTCACGGCGACCCTTCTCTACGAGAACAACGTGCATGGCACTCTACTCATCGATGTCATATCACGAAAACCTTTTCGCACGCTCCGCACCCTCGGTTCCGAAGGGGTGCTTGAGTGGGAGAGGTTTGACTACGCGCTTAAAGTTTTTAACGTGGGCACCAAAAAAACCGAGGTTATTCCCATTCCCAAAGGCAATCCCGAAAAAGGCTATGTGAACGAAGAGGAGATGTATGTCGATGAGATTAAGGCATTTTTGGACGCAATCAAAGAGCGGAGGATATACCCATATTCATTCGAGGAAAACCTAAGAAAACTGGTACTGCTTGAAAACCTCAAAAAGCAGTCCTAGAACTAAGAGTGCCTCTTTCGGGTTATCAAAGGTATCATGAAAAGAAATATCCTTAGCATTGGTAATAAAATTGTCGGAACAGGACACCCTGTGTTTATTATTGCCGAGGCTGGGGTGAACCATAACGGGAAACTCTCGCTTGCAAAAAAACTTATTGATGCCGCCGTAAAGGCTGGCGCTGATGCCGTAAAGTTTCAGACCTTCGACCCCGATACGCTTGTGACCAAGGGGGCTTCGAAGGCAACCTATCAGGATAAGAACGAAGAAACAGAGGGTGCAGGAGAAACCCAATACGCGATGCTGAGGCGCCTCATGCTCAAACGCGAGTATCATCCTGAACTCAAAAAATACGCGGAGCAAAAAGGCATTATGTTCCTCTCCACGCCGTTCTCGCTCTCCGACGCGGAGTTTTTGCGGGACCTCGGCATCGTGGCACTCAAAGTCGGTTCAAGTGATACGAACAATATCCCGTACCTTCGCACTATCGCGAAGTGGAAGCTCCCGATTATTCTTTCGACCGGCATGTCGGATTTACCCCTTCTTCACGAATCGATTACAGCGATACGGAAAGCGGGGAATAATGACCTTATTGTTCTGCACTGTACCACCAATTATCCTACGCCTATCCAAGAAGTGAATTTGCGAGCAATGCAAACGCTCGAACAAGAACTCAACGTTACTGTCGGATTTTCCGACCACACGGAAGGTATCGTTGCTCCGGTTCTTTCTGTCGCTCTGGGTGCGTCGATGATCGAAAAGCACCTGACGCTCGACAAGACCATGCCGGGACCAGATCATAAAGCTTCGCTTGACCCGAAAGGGTTTAAGGAAATGGTTACTGTTGTTCGCGATGCAGAGCAGGCACTGGGTACGGGGAAAAAGAATCTCTTTGCAAGTGAAATGGAAATAGCCAAAGTTGCTCGCAAGAGTTTGGTGACTTTGCGTCCGGTCAAAAAAGGTGAGAAGTTCACCGAAAAGAATCTTACTGTCAAACGTCCGGGGACTGGACTCCCTCCAAGAGATTTTGACAAGGTCATCGGTACAAGAGCAACAAAGGATATTAAGGCAGACTGCCTTCTCATTGTTCATGATTACTCCGCTTAAGAAAATAGCATACATTTCCGGAACCCGAGCCGACTTTGGTCTAATGACCCCGGTGCTTCAGGTCATCGAAAAAAGAGAGAAGCACTCGCTTCAGGTCTACGCAACCGGCATGCATCTTATGCCACTCTTTGGGGAAACGATACACGAAGTTAGGAAACTATTTCCGAATGTAAGGCGTATCGAAGGAGTTTTTGAAAGTGATGAACGCGCCGGTATGGCGCGATTCGCCGGCGCGTTTCTCCCTAATGTCGTGGAAGCTCTGATTACCGAAAGGCCGGATTTTGTACTGATTTTGGGTGATCGAATAGAAATGCTCGTCGTTGCCGTTGCTTGTTTGTATCTAAGTATTCCCACCGGGCATCTTCATGGCGGGGAACGGACCGCCACCGTTGATGATGTGGCGCGTCACGCTATTTCAAAACTAGTCTCTTTGCATTTGACGACCACGGAGGATTCCGCAAAACGCCTGCGGAACATGGGGGAGGAAGAGTGGCGCATTCACATTGTCGGAGCTCCCGCCTTAGATACGATACGTCTTGCGACGCTTCCCACACGGAAAGAATTATGTGAAAGATTAAAACTTGATTCATCTAAACCTTTTATTTTACTTGTGCAGCATGCAGTAAGCGACGAGACGAAAAAAGTGGGGGAGCAGATACTGGAAACACTCGCCGCGGTAAAGTCGTTTTCACTACCGGTTGTCGCGATATATCCAAATGCCGATTCCGGTGGCATGCGAATTATCGCTGAAATCGAGAAGGAGAGAGGGAATCCGCTCTTTTCCATTTTTCCGAACATATCACATACCGATTTCCTCGCGCTTGAACGCGAGGCGGCAGTTTGGGTCGGAAATTCAAGTGGGGCACTTATCGAATCATCTTCTTTCGGAACTCCCGTCGTTAACGTGGGAACACGGCAGAAGGGAAGAGTCCGTGGAGAAAACGTCATTGATGCCGGCTACAATAAAATAGAAATACAAAACGCTATCCAGAAATCTCTACATGACGAGAACTATAGACGGTATCTCAAGACTATTTCGAATCCCTGGGGCGACGGGCATACCGGTGAAAAGGTGGCCAACATACTTGGGAATCTTGAAGAACCGGCAAAGCTTTTATCGAAACAAATAGCGTATTGATACTGTTATAGTAAGCACAATGAACGGTGGTGAACAAAAGAAAATACGGCGGGCAATCTTGCTCGGAAGGAAAGAAGGAGCAGCGGACGCTCTCTCTTTTTTGCTTGAGCAAGGTGTTACTGTTCCTTTAGTTGTTGCACAGAAAGATGAGCTAGTGGGACGTTCTCTCGCTAAAGAAGCCCAACGGAGACACATTCCGGTTTTCGGAAATACTCACGACGTCTACGCGCTCTTAGAAAAAAACGATCCGCTGGTGCAAGACATTGATCTCGTCATCTCTTTTCTATTTTGGCAGAAGATACGGGAGCCCGTCATTAAACTCGGGAAACAGGGGTGTATTAATTTCCACCCCGCCCCGCTACCTGACTATAAAGGAAGAGCAGGGTATAATACGGCGGTTCTTGATTGTCGGAAAACATTCGGAGTGAGTGCTCACTTCATTGATGCCGAAGAATTTGATACTGGTCCGATTATCGAGGTCTTGACATTCCCGCTCGACACTAACTTAGCAACGGCGCTTTCGCTGGAACGGGAATCGCAAAAACATCTTCTCTCACTTTTCAAGAAGGTACTAAATCGCTTCATAATGGGTTTGACAATACTGACCACACCTAACATCGGTGGATTGTATCTCAACAGCGTTGAGCTTGAAGCACTGAAACAAATTGATCCAGAGAATGATTCTGCGGAAGAAGTCGAAAGAAAAATACGGGCGTTCTTCTTCCCTCCGCATCACGGAGCGAAGATTACAATTCAAGGGAAGTCCTTCACTCTAATTGATGAGAAAATATTGAAATGGTTAGCGGACATACTTGCGAAGCGTACTGATGTATAAAATCACTTTTTTCAATGAAACAGTACCCTCTCGCAAAACCTCATATCGGTAAAAAAGAAGAACGTGCGGTACTCGAAGTACTGCGTTCGGGTGTCTTAAGTATGGGTCCAAAAGTAGAAGCTTTTGAAAAACGTTTTGCTCGTTTTGTCGGCACTAAGTATGCCGTTGCTGTTTCAAGCGGAACTGCCGGCCTTCATCTAGCCCTTATTGGCGCAAATATCGGTCATGGCGACGAAGTGATTACCACTCCCTTTTCCTTTATTGCTTCTGCAAACGCTATTTTATATGTTGGTGCAAGACCGGTATTTGTCGACGTCGATCCCGTGACCTATAACATGGATCCGAAAAATATTGAAGCAGCCATTACTTCAAAGACAAAAGCGATACTCGTTGTGCATATTCTTGGGCAGGCAGCTTCAATGAACGCGATATGTGCCATTGCCCGAAAACATAACTTAAAAATCGTCGAGGATGCCTGCGAAAGCATAGGCGCCACCTATAAGGTTGGAAAAAAGCTAGAGCAGACAGTTGGGACTTTTGGAGAGTCAGCGGTCTTCGCCTTTTATCCCAATAAGCAGATGACAACAGGGGAAGGTGGTATGATAGTGACGAACGACCAGAAGCTCGACGCTCTCTTTCGAAGTTTGCGAAATCAGGGGCGTTCGGCCGATATGAACTGGCTGGAACACCAGCGACTTGGTTACAATTATCGTCTTGATGAAATGAGTGCCGCACTCGGACTTGTACAGCTCCAAAATATAGAGACGTGTATTCGTGAACGGCAGAAAATTGCAACGTGGTATCAAGAGTTTTTGTCTCCATACTCAGCGTGTGTCACACCCCCGGCAACCGCCGCTGAAAATACGCATACCTGGTTCGTGTACACAGTTCTCCTTCCGAAAGATGTTTCGCGCGAAAAAGTGATGAAGCGGCTTGAAGCGGAAGGCATTGCCACTAAACCGTATCTCCCTTCTATACATCTTTTCAGTTTTTATCGAGAGCAATTCGGCTTTTCCCCAGGTAACTTCCCGGTCTCCGAATTAGTTAGTAATAGGGCATTGGCGTTACCGCTCTATATCGGCCTCAAGAAGACTGAGATAGCTTTTATTGTGAAAAAATTAATCACCTGTATTTCTAAGTAATCTTTTATCTCAATGGGTGCCGCATTTAAAGGTAAAAATATATTGGTAACCGGTGGTACCGGATCAATCGGTTCGGAAATCGTCCGACAGATCTTGCCGCATAAGCCAAAAACTATCAGGGTCTTTGCTCGTCACGAAGATCGCCATTTTCAACTTATGCAAGAGTGGGCCGGACATGAGGGTGTTATCCGCTTTATCGTGGGTGATATCAGAGACAAAGAACGGTTGGCGCTGGCCATGGAGGGTATAGATATTGTGTTCCATGCGGCTGCGCTCAAACATGTTCCGCTGTGCGAATATAATCCGTTTGAAGCCGTCAAAACAAATATTATCGGAACACAAAACGTGATTGAAACGGCTCGGAGTGCGCAGGTAAAGCAAGTCATTGGCATTTCGACCGATAAGGTAGCAGAACCGGAAAGTGTCCTCGGTGTCTCCAAGCTCATGGCAGAGAAATTATTTTTAGCCACCTACTTTTACAAGGGCAATACGCATACAAAGTTCACCTGTGTTCGGTTTGGTAACGTGTTAGGAAGCCGCGGTAGTATTCTTTCGCTCATTAAGTCGCATGTGGTCAATGGTACGCCTGTTCCGGTAACTGATCCGGCCATGACTCGTTTCTTTATGACGATCCCCGAGGCGGTGAAATTGGTTCTTGACGCCTCGCTTCTCGGTAAGGGACAAGAAGTGTTTGTGCTTAAAATGTCTGCTGCGCGTCTCGGCGATGTGGTTAAGGCCGCTCTTTCTTACTACGCCCCTCTTGTCGGTAAAAAACCTGATGATATCCCCACCACGATTATCGGAAGACGAAAAGGAGAGAAAATGCATGAAAAGATGCTAGCGGATTATGAAATCTCAACAGCGCTCGAAACTGAGACAATGTACATCCTCACTCCTCAAGGAAATGCGTTTTCCGAATATACTACGACGTACGCGGCCTCCCCAGTGCATATTTCAAAGAAAAGTTTTTCCTCAGAATTTGCCACCAAGCTTTCTGTACAGGAATTGCGGTCTCGAATTGAAAAGGCAGACATGGATCAGGCGAAAGAATCCCATTAAATCTCCTATGAACATTATCCGTACACTCGCTAATACGCTCTCGCTCTTTCGTCGCGCCTTTGGGGGGTACACATGGAATATTACCCTTATGGCTGTTCTCAGTTTTGTAAGTGGCCTTCTGGAGGGGCTTGGCGTTACTGCAGTGATTCCGCTTCTTTCGTTTATCGGCGGCGGCGAAAAAGCAACTGACGCCATCTCGATCGCCATTGCGGGACTATTCCGGTATTTTAATATTTCTTACACCGCAAAATTTCTTTTGTTATTTATTATTCTTCTCTTTCTAATCAAAGCGGTATTTTCTTTTTTGTCGCAACAAATCACCGCGCACATTATGGCGGATTTTGAGAAAAAGATGCGAATCAAACTTCTCGCTTCGACGTTCGCCACACGCTGGTCGTTTCTTTCTTCTCAAAAAGTCGGCCATCTGGACCAGATGCTTACGACTGAGGTTGCTGCAAGTTCATCGATTCTCTATTACCTCAGTAGTTCGATATTGGTCATCGCAAACCTCGTGGTGTACAGCGCTTTGGTCTTCAATATATCATCCAGCGTTGCTCTCCTTGCTATTTTTTCTGGGATGGTAATTTTCCTCGTTTTTCTTCCTTTGCTCCGACGCGCCAAGATTATTTCGATCGATATGGTACGGGAGAATAAGAGACTTGCTCATTTTGCGAACGAACATATTATCGGTGCGAAGACGATTAAGGCTATGCATCTTGAACGGGCTGCACTTGAAAAGGGTGTGATGCTACTTACGATAATGCAGAAATTATATTTGAAGACCTCTCTTCTAAAAAATATGACAACCGCTCTCATTCAGCTTTCAGGTGTCTTTTTCATCATTGGCCTGTTTGCTTTTTTGTATAAGACTTCCGCCTTTCAGTTCGCTTCTTTTGCTGTCGTGGTCTACGCTCTGAATAAGGTAATTACCAACGTTCAATACGCTCAAAATCAAGCCCATGTCATAAGTTCGCAGACACCATACTTGCAAAGTATCTTACGATATCAAGATGATGCTTCGGATAATCTTGAGTCCGACAAGGGAACCATGCCTTTTTGTTTTGAGAAAGAAATCGTCTTTTCCAAAGTACAGTTTTCATATCGCCCGGGGGAATCAGCTCTTTCCTCTGTGGATTTTTCAATTAAAAAGGGAGAGGCAATCGGTCTCGTTGGCCCCTCCGGATCCGGTAAGACAACCATTGTGGATTTGTTACTTCGACTTATTAGTCCAGACAGTGGAGGTATTCTGATTGATGGTAAGAATGTGACCGATATAAGTTTGGATGAGTGGCGAAGTCACATCGGTTACATGTCTCAGGATGTATTTTTACTTAATGACACAATCGAGAATAACATTAAATTTTACAGTTCATCAGTCACCAATCACGACATGATACACGCCGCCAAGATGGCAAACATCTATGACTTTGTGATGACGCAGCCAGATGGATTTAAGACTGAAGTAGGAGAGCGTGGTCTCGCGCTTTCGGGCGGGCAACGTCAGCGCATCGCGCTGGCGCGTGTTCTTGCAAGGAAGCCTGAGCTTCTCATTCTTGATGAGGCAACAAGCGCACTCGACAGCGAATCGGAAGCACTTATTCAAGAATCCATCTCCGGTCTAAAGGGAGAACTGACGGTTGTGGCAATCGCACACCGACTCTCAACAATCATGAACTCAGATCGTTTGTTTATTTTGGAAAAGGGTCGAATACTCGAAGAGGGAACTCCTTCCGAATTGTCGGTTAATGTGGAATCCAGGTTTGCCAAACTGTACAATCGTGAGGTTTAATGTCTCAGGCTTTTTTACAACAGCCACCTCTCAATAAGAATATATGAAGTAATATACATATGAGATTATTTTTTATTGGATGGTCAGGAAAGGAGTTAGGTCTTATCGATGTTATGGTAAGGCTGAAGAAGACTCATGACATCGTCTATTGGAGCGGCGATCGAAAAGAGTTCGAGTCCTACAAACATGAACTTCCCGGAGTTATTTTTCATGAACACTTCGATGCGCTTTATGGAATTCCGGCAGAGGGGGTAGATACTACCGTCTTTCTTCCTCCTGGTGATGCGCTCCTACGGACACTTTTGGAAACAGAATCAACTGTTCTCACTATGATGAATAAGCGATTTGAGGGGGTGCTCGTCAGCGAACGCAAGCATCTCTATTATCGTCATGTTCGTTACTGGAACGGGGTTCTCGAAACTCTTCGGCCAGACGCCATTATATTTCCCTGTGCTCCGCATACGGTATACGACTTTGTTCTTTATAGTCTAGCCAAGATAAGAGGCATTCCCTGTATCTTTTTTGAGTTGACGGTTATTGGTGGGCGATCACTCTCGATGAAGGATTTTGTCACTGGTAATGACGCACTGGCAGAAGCGACAAAAGCCAATGCCCACACATCAGTTCGGAAAGAAGATCTTCACGTCGATATTCGGGAGTATTATGAGTGGCAGATAAATAAACGCGCAAGTCACACTCCCGCGTATCTTACAAAACAAATCGCCGACAATTCGGGGGTGCAGAAGATGATAATCAAATTAAAATCGGTTTGGTTAAATGTGTGGGTACATCGAAACTTCGGCGCGTTTGTTAAAGTCCTGACACATATTCCGCGCAAATTCATACCAAACATGAGAAAGGAGTATTCCTCCGCGACATCTCTTCCGGATTATTCGAGGCCTTTTCTGTACGTCCCTCTTAATTATCAGCCTGAACGAACGTCAAGTCCCCAGGGAGGGTTCTTTGTGGATCAGCTCCTCATGGTTGAAATCTTGTCGGCGTGCCTCCCATCCGATTGGCTGATCTACGTAAAAGAACATCCCGCGCAGTGGATGCACCGCGGGCCGGATTTCTTCAGTTATCGGTATAAAGGGTTTTACCAGAGTCTGGCTACATTGAAGAATGTCAGATTGGTGCCCATGGATACGAGTACCTATACACTGATGAGTAAGGCGGTAGTCGTGGCAACCGTGACCGGCACTGCGGGTTTCGAGGCTGTTATGCGTTCGAAACCGGTTATCATATTTGGATATCCTTGGTACCAACATGCTCCGGGTGTCCTCAGAGTTTCCGACGTCCCGACTGGCAAAGAGGCGCTAAAGAAAATAGCGCACGGCTTTGCTCCTTCGCAAGATGACGTGCTACAGTACCTATTCAACTTCCAGGATACGAGCTTTATCGGGTATTGCGAACCTCACGGGCACGAGGTGGCAAACATAGGCGCGGCTAAAAACACGGAACGTATTGTTAAAGCGATTGAAACAGAATTGAGTGCAGTGAGGTTATAGTAATTACATATGGCTACAGATATATTAAAAGGGAAAACAGTTCTAGTGACCGGAGGAACGGGATCTTTTGGTAAGAGTTTTGTGCGTGAATTATTCGCTCGGCATGCCGTCAAAAAAGTTATTGTATTCAGCCGGGACGAATTCAAGCAGCATCATATGGAAAAGGAGATGCAAAGCGAGAAGCGTCTACGATTCTTCTTGGGTGACATCAGAGATATGTCTCGTTTAAGGCGAGCGTTCGCTGGAGTGGATGTCGTGATACACGCTGCCGCGCTTAAGCAAGTTCCGGCACTTGAGTACAATCCGTTTGAAGCCATTAAAACAAATGTGATCGGTACGCAAAATGTTATTGAGGCAGCTCTCGATCAAAAGATAAAAAAAGTGGTGCTTATTTCAACCGACAAAGCGGCCTATCCTGGAAACTTATATGGCGCAACCAAACTTTGTGCTGAACGGCTCTTCGTTGCGGCTAACTCATACGCGGCAAGACAGACTATTTTTTCTGTTGTCCGTTACGGGAATGTGCTCGGAAGCAGAGGAAGCTTCGTTGAGACCTTGCTAAAAAATAAAAAGGAAGGAAAGAAAGTTACCATCACCGATCCTAACATGACACGATTTTGGATTGGTTTAGAACAAGCATACGAACTTGTTGTGTTCGCGCTTCGCCATATGGAAGGAGGAGAGATTTTCATTCCGAAAATCCCTAGTATGAATATAGGTGATGTAGTAGAAGCTATTTTCCCTCAAGCAAAAAGAGAAATTGTCGGTCTTCGAGCGGGAGAAAAATTGCATGAGGTCTTATTGACCGACCAAGAATCCAGGCATGCTGTGGACTTTAAGCATTATTACGTCGTTCTTCCGGAATTTCATTTCTGGTCGGGTTCTGAGCTCTATCACAACTATTTTCAAGTCGGAAAGAAGCTTCCTCTCGGGTTTTCGTATGAAAGCGATACCAACAAAGAGCGTTTAACTATTCAGTCGTTGCGCGATCTTCTCAATGATGAACTTATATGATTCCGTACAGTCGTCAATCTGTTGATAAACAAGATGCGGTTGCGGTACAAAAAGTACTACGTTCTGATTGGCTGACACAGGGTCCTGTAGTGAAGAAATTTGAGGAAGCCTTAGTTGCACAGACAGGTGCTCGGTTCGTGGTAGCATTTTCCTCAGGAACAGCAGCACTCGAGGCTGCCTATTTTGCGGCGGGAATCAAGAAAGGTGATGAAGTTATTATGTCTCCTCTTACGTTTGCAGCAACAGCGAACGCTGCATTGTGGGCGGGAGCAAAAGTTGTGTTTGCAGATATCGAAAGCGAGACAGGGAATCTGGATCCGGATGAAGTGATAAGGAAAATTACTACAAGAACAAAGGCAATAGTGCCGGTTGATTACGCGGGACTTCCCGCAAGACTTCGCGAACTAAAGACTATCGCGAAAAACCATGGAGCCATTCTGATTGAAGATGCGGCGCATTCCCTCGGTGCAAGTTATAGCGGCAAAAGCATCGGAAGTCTCGCGGATATGACAACATTCAGTTTTCATCCCGTTAAGTCCATCACCACGGGAGAAGGTGGAGCCGTTTCAACAAATAATAAAGCTTTTTTTGAACGATTGGTACTTTTTCGCGAACACGGAATAACGAAGCATTCCGAAAATTTCGTACTGAAAAATCAAGGAGACTGGTATCACGAGATGCAGGAACTTGGGCATAATTATCGACTCACAGATATTCAAGCTGCACTTGGCCTCTCTCAACTCAAGAAGTTGTCGGCTTTTATATCCCGCCGTCGCGAGTTGGCTGCTCGTTACCAAAAAGCATTTGCGGGTAATACGAGTGTTATTGTCCCGCTTGAGTATTCAGGGGCACTGTCCAGCTGGCATCTCTACCCACTGCGGCTTACTAGGGATAGGAAAGAACAAAAGACGACTCTTTTTAAAAAATTACGCTCTTTAGGGATTGGAGTTCAGGTACACTACATACCGGTGTACTTGCATCCGTATTACCAAAAAATAGGGTATAAGAAAGGCCTGTGTCCGAACGCAGAAGCTTTTTATGAAGCCGAACTTTCTATTCCACTCTATCCTGATTTGTCCCGAAAGGACCAGGATTTCGTCATCAAAACAATAAACGAATTGACGGGGTTATAGGAGGATATGATCCCGTTAGAGATCAAAAATGTCACTTGGTATGTTTACGTGCTGCGAAGCGAGAAAAGCGGTTATTGGTATACTGGAAGTACAAAGGATTTACGGAAACGTTTTAGACAGCACAACGAGAATAAATCAACGTATACCAACCAGCGCGGACCATGGGAGCTTATCTATTATGAATGGTGTAAAGACGAGGAAGATGCTCGGTCGAGAGAATTATACTTAAAATCCGGGATGGGGCGTTACCTGTAAAATCGTCTAAAACGTTTCCTATCTCTAACGGGATGAAGAAAGCAAAGATCCTAATTGTAGGGGCAGGTTCCATTGGTACCCGGCATATCCGGAACCTTCTTTCTTTAGGCTATCGTAATCTAGTAGTGTGTGACTCCTCAAAAGAAAAAGTAAAGGAAATTTCTAAACTCGGAATACTTCGAATGTACGAAGATGTTCATAAAGCATTAGCTACTGAAAAGCCGGACATAGTCTTCGTTTGTAACCCCACCCATCTCCACATACCTACTGCCGCTCTTTCTCTCGATGCGGGCGCACATATTTTTATTGAAAAACCAATCTCGCACACCCTTCAAGGGGTTGATGCCCTTCATACTGTTGTTACTACAAATAAAAAAGTTGCGATGGTTGCGTGTAATTTTCGATTTTCGAAAGGATTCCGAAAGTTGGAAAACATTTTACGGAAGCATGTATACGGCACTCCGCTTCTGTGCAGGGTTGCCTTAGGGTATTATCTTCCAACTGCGCGTAAGGGAGTCTCGCACACGACAACCTATGCAGCAGGCAAAATAGGCGGAGGAGTAGTGCTTGATTCTGGTTCCCATGTCGTTGAGTATCTTGCCGACTTGTTCGGAAGCGTAAAAGTGAGCAATGTCGTAAAGGGTACGACTCGCACCATTGGCATAGAAGGTGAAGAAACGGCGGGGATGCTTCTCAAACACGCTAATGGTGTTTTAAGTTCGATATCACTTGATTACGTCTCACGTAAATCAATTCACCGACTTGAAATCCTTACCGAAAAAGGGACACTTGTATTAGATTTTCGAGGCGATACACTGGTCTATGAAGCAGAAAATAAAACAAGGTTGCTTTATAAGGGAGATGGTGATCTGAATCTGATGTTTTTGGAGGAGGTAAAGCATTTCATGAAATGTATAACCGATGGGTCTAAACCAAAACAAGACATCTTGGAGGCGAAGAAAACATTGAAAGTGTTGTTAGGCGATATTGACTAAAATGAAAAAAAAGACGACAACAAGAAAGGGATCTGTGCTGTGGAATAAAGCCAAAGTGCTTATTCCTGGAGGAAGTCAGCTTCTCTCCAAACGCTCGGAGATGCTTCTTCCGGGAAGCTGGCCTTCGTATTATGAGAAAGCAAAAGGTATCGAGGTGTGGGACCTTGATGGTAAGAAGTACATCGATTTCTCGACAATGGGAGTAGGGGTGTGTACGCTTGGCTATGCCGACAGGGAAGTAAATCATGCGGTTAAGTCGGCTATCGATCGGGGTTCTAGTGCCACCTTGAACTGTCCTGAAGAGGTTGAACTTGCAGAGCTTCTCTGTGAACTTCATCCATGGGCTCACATGGCGAGATTTGCGCGAACCGGTGGTGAGGCGATGGCTATAGCGGTACGCATCGCGCGAGCCCACACGGGAAAGGAGAAAGTGGCATTTTGTGGGTATCATGGTTGGCATGATTGGTATCTAGCCGCGAATTTGGGAGATACGAAACAGCTAGACGGCCATTTGCTTCCCGGTCTTGATCCGGCGGGAGTGCCGCGCTCTCTTAAGGGGACAGCACTTCCTTTTTCGTATAATCATATCGAGGAACTTGAACGTATTGTTTCCGCGAACAAGGATATAGGAGTCATTGTTGTAGAACCGCTGAGACATCAAGAACCGAAAGATAATTTCTTACAAAAAGTTGCGGCTATCGCACAGAAGAGTGGAGCGGTGTTGATATTTGACGAGATCTCCATAGGTTGGAGGCTTACGGTAGGTGGAGCTCATCTTATGTACGGCGTACACCCTGATATTGCTGTGTTTGCGAAGGCTATGGGGAATGGTTTTCCTAGCGCTGCAGTCATAGGAACAAAGCATGTTATGGACTCAGCACAAAAGACCTTTATTTCAAGTACGTATTGGACCGACCGAATTGGTTCGGTCGCGGCTCTTGCTACTATTAAAAAAATGAAGAGGGAACATGTTCCGTTACATCTAAAAAAAATTGGTGGTCTGATAAAAGAAGGGTGGGAAATGCTCGCGAGAAAGCATTCCCTTGATATCACGGTACTTGGCCCCGAAGCTCTTGTTACGTTTGTTCTTAATTATGGGGAGAAAAGCCAAGCACTTCGAACGCTTTTCACGCAAGAAATGCTTGCCCGAGGATATCTTGCTGGAGCAAGCGTCTATGTTTCCTATGCTCATAAAGAGCGTCAAGTGAAATCGTATCTTAAAGTGGTTGACGAAGTATTTGGAATAGTAAAAAAAGCACAGGAAAGCAAATCTGTCATCCCGTTTCTTAAAGGAGAGGTTGCGCACTCTGGCTTTAAGCGCTTAACGTAATATCTTGATCACTCTATGATCGTTGCAATTATTCAATCTAGAATGGGCTCGACACGCCTTCCCGGTAAGATGCTTAGAAAAATCGGAGATAAAACGCTACTCGAGCATGTAGTGCTCCGTGCGACGCATGCCAAGACAATTTCCTCTGTGGTGATTGCTACCACTGATCAGCCAGAGGATGATGTGCTTGCGAGTATCGCCAAGAAGCTCGGTGTAGTGTGCTTTCGAGGTTCAGAGCATGATGTCCTCGACAGATATTATAAAGCAGCCAAACAGTACAGAGCGGATACCGTTGTCCGTCTTACTGGTGATTGTCCGTTCATTGATCCGGAAATCATAGACCGAGTGGTTAATGCATACCTAAAGAGTAAAAAGAAAGTGGACTATGTGAGTAATGTTCATCCTCCCACATTTCCCGATGGAATGGATGTGGAAGTATTTTCTTTTTCCGCGTTGGAGCGCGCGTGGAAAGAAGCAAAGCTCCCCTCTGAGCGCGAACACGTTACCCCGTTTTTCTACGGCCACGGACTCTTTCGTGTGAAAAATGTACGTGACCCCAACGATAACTCTGGTATTCGTCTTACGGTTGATACGCATGAAGATTTTCGGTTGGTAAGAAAGATATATGCTGAACTTTTTACGAGCAATAGGTCTTTCGACCTCAAAGATATTCTAGCGCTGCTTAAACAACGACCGGAATTGGCACTCATTAACGGTCATCTCTTGAGGAATGAGGGATACGTGAAATCGATTCGAAAAGACAGTACAGAGGTTTACCTCGTATTGGGGGGTACTGCAAGGAAGGGGGGAGACCGTTGGTGTACGACATTGTTTGAGCATAAAGGAGATCTCGGTGATCGGCTGCGGGTCACTGCTGCCGCCATGTTGTATCATGCCAAATCGATCAAGCCAGTAGTAGTAGTTTTGGGGGGAAGGGGGACACTCCCGCCGGAAGCCCCTACGGTCGCAAAGATTATTGAGGAGGAACTGGTTTCGTTGGGAGTGTTGAAAGAGTATGTGGTGCGGGAAGAAAAATCTCGGAATACCTTTGAACAACTCTACAACAGCCTTCCGTTTTTATCTGACTCCGGCACAATGACACTTATTTCTAATCGATATCATCTCCCGAGAATTCGCGCGTTCATACACAACCGGGCGGAATTAGTTCCGCTTAAACAATTACTCTTAACAAAAAGACTCATGCTTGTTGGGGCTGAGACGATAGTGGGCAAGAAAGATGCTTCGTTGACGGCTCAAATAAAAGATTGGTATCGGTCGTCCCGCGTGTCTGAAATTATTAAAAGTGAGGAGAAAGGAGTGAAGGAAATAAAAAGAGGTCTCTATACAAGCACATGAACAGCGTTTTACGAAGAGCAACAGAGAAAGATACGAAATTCTTATTTGAACTCCGGAATGAAATTTCGGTGAGAGAAGCTTCGTTTACTACCAACAAGGTTTCGTTTGAAGAGCACACGGTATGGCTCGCGAAAAAGCTGAAAGATTCCCGAACGGTGTTGTACGTTGCTGAGACGAATGGTCAAGCCGTGGCGCAAATCCGATTTGATTGTACTGGGAGGGAGGCGGCAGAAATTAGCGTTGCGGTTGCTCCCTTACATCGGGGACTCGGCTTCGGTACTCATTTGATCTCAATGGCAACTGTTCTCTTCTTTAGCGAAAACCCACAGATTACAAGAGTTCACGCCTACATAAAGAAAGGTAATGAAGCATCACTGCGAAGCTTCCTGAGGTCAGGGTATAGTGTACCTCGTGAAGTCCAACATGGCGGGCAACGTGTGATGCGGATGACCGGTCGCTCATTTCAGCCACTTAGTGTTGCAGAAAAAAAGATTGGTCCGGGGAATCCCTGCTTTATTGTTGCTGAGATTTCAGCGAATCATCATCAAGATTTTGACGAAGCTGTTCGTTTGGTTACCGCGGCGGTACAAGCGGGAGTTGACGCAGTGAAGCTCCAAACCTACACCGCAGATACTATCACCCTGAATTCCGATAAAGAGTGGTTTCGGGTTGGCGGCCAGAATAATCCCGAAGCGTGGAAAGGGAAGACATTGTATGAACTGTATCGGGAGGCGCATACGCCGTGGAAATGGCAACCGAAACTAAAGAAGCTTGCTGATAAGCTCGGTGTCATGTTGTTCTCCTCGCCTTTTGATGAATCCGCTGTAGATTTTTTGGAAGAAATGGATGTCCCTTGTTATAAGATTGCTTCATACGAAGCGACTGATTTTGTGTTGCTTCGAAAAGTGGCACGGACGGGAAAACCGATACTCATATCTGTTGGTTATGCATCGCTCTCTGAAATCAAATTCGCTCTGAAAACACTTCGAGAAAACGGTGCAACCGATGTAGCGTTACTTCATTGTGTAACTGGGTACACAGAACACCCCGTGTTGACGGATATGCATCTTTCGAACATCAAGGACCTTCAGAGCAGGTATAACCTACCTGTTGGGTTTTCAGACAATAACACCGGCATCGAAATTCCCCTCATGGCCGTTGCAGCGGGGGCTTGTATACTTGAGAAGCATCTCATTTTGGACCGAAGCAAAGGCGGTCCGGATGCGCGTTTTTCGCTGGAACCGAAGGAACTCAAGGAAATGGTTCTGAGGATTAGGATGATGGAATCGGGAAAAGAGAGTGTACAAGTAACAAAGGAAGCGTTTGGCCAACCTCACTATGGACCGGTGAATGAGATTGAAACATACAACAAACGCTGGCGTAGGTCGCTTTTTGCGGGAAGAGATATTAAAAAGGGAGAACTATTCACGAAAGAAAACGTCCGTGATGTGCGCCCGGCGTTTGGTCTAGAAACCAAATACTATGATCAAGTGTTAGGTAAAAAAGCCACCAAGGATATTTCTTTCGCCACGCCACTTTCTTGGAATCTTATTTCCGAATAGCTTGTCAGAGGTGTCTAGTATGCTACTATTGCGCCTATGAAAACAATTGATAACGCACTTCTTTGGGTGACAAGATTCGGAGTCTTTTTGGTACCGTTCGTACCCCTTATTGTTGCGACTTCTCTTTTCTTTCCTTTTATCACGGGGAAAGGTTTTGCGTTTCGGATCATTACGGAAATAGTGTTCGGTTGCTACATCCTCTTGGCATTACGTCAACCGGAATTTCGTCCCAAACGCTCGTATATTCTTTACGCCGTTCTGTCATTTCTCGCGATTGTCTTTCTTGCTGATGTTCTCGCCGTTAATCCTTTTAAGGCTTTCTGGAGTAATTTCGAACGCATGGAGGGGTTCGTTACGATGATTCATCTCGGGATGTATTTCCTCGTGACCTCCTCGGTGCTCCATGGAGAGAAGTGGTGGTATCGATTTTTTGCAACCTCCGTTGGTGTTTCAGCCTTCCTGGGTATATACGGAATGCTTCAGTTGGGAGGGAAAATCGTCATTAACCAAGGTGGAGTTCGGCTCGATGGCACCTTTGGTAATGCTGCGTATTTCGCCGGCTACATGCTTTTCCATATTTTCCTCACCCTTTTCCTTATAGTTAGACATCGACTTCCTGCCGGCATAAAGTGGCTTTATGGGGCGGCACTATTCCTGCAGGTATTTGCGCTTATCTTTACCGCAACAAGAGGAGCTGGTGTAGGCCTTATTGGAGGATTGTCAGTCTTTCTTCTCCTTGTCGTGTTCTTTGAAAGGAAAAACAAAAGACTTCGTATGGGAGCGGCTGGTATGTTTGTCGCTGTGGCTCTAGTTGTGCTCGGTCTCTATGCGATGCGGGATGTTTCCTTTGTAAAAAATAACTCAACTCTTACACGTTTTGCGTCTATTTCAGCAAGTGATGCTGGCCCACGGCTTATGGTGTGGGGAATGGCATGGAAAGGTTTCCAGGAACGGCCGATGTTCGGATGGGGACAAGAAGGATTCAACCACGTCTTCAATAAATACTACGATCCGGGCATGTGGGGGCAAGAGCAGTGGTTTGACCGAACGCACAACATTTTCTTTGACTGGCTCATTGCTGCCGGAAGTCTAGGTCTCCTATCGTATTTGTCACTGTTTTGCTTCTTGCTCTGGTACGTATGGAAAGGAAAAGTAACGGACGGAGCGGAACCGTTTTTGTTTGTCGAAAAGAGTGTGCTCATCGGGCTTCTGGTTGCGTACTTCGTGCACAACTTCTTTGTCTTCGATAACCTCATCAGTTATATTCTTTTCTTTTCGCTACTTGCCTTTGTGCACATGCGCTTTTCCACGCCATTCCCATTGCAACAGAAGCTTGCTCCGATGCGTAGTGAACAGGCCACCTCAACGGTTGGTGCAATCCTGCTTGTCGCGGTCCTAGGGGGTATTTATTTTCTAAACATTCGTCCTATCGGTGTCGCTTCTGATCTTATCGAAGCGCTCAGGCCACAATCAAAAGGTATTACTGAGAATCTTGGGTTCTACAAAAAAGCTTTTGAGCTGGAGACCGTTGGAACACAGGAGGTTGGTGAGCAGGCTATGCAGGCTGCGATTACCGTTGCCGGGGCGAATAATGTGCCTGACTCTGTCAAGAGTGAATTTATAACCTTTGGGACTACCGCGATGACTAGGGAAATTACTCGGGTACCCAAAGATGCGCGACTACTTATGTTCATTGGTGGATTCCTTAACCGATTAGGGAGATATGGAGAAGCCCTTCCGTATCTTGAGAAAGCTCATCAAGTTTCTCCAGCCAAACAAACTATCGCGTTCGAACTATCCAATACATACTTCTCTCTTAATCGGGTAAGCGATGCCTCAACCCTCCTCAAGGCAGCGTATGAAAGTGCACCAAACTATGGAAATGCAAAAATCTTCTACGCAGTGTCCGCAATACGTTCAGGGGATTCAAAATTTGCAGAAGAGTTGATTGCAACCATGACTCCCGAAACGGCAATTGACGATCGTTTTGTAAAGGCCTATTTCGAGGTTAAACAGTTTGCTAAAGTAATCGAATTACTTAAGCTTCGAATTATAAAGAACCCGACAGATGTGCAAGCTCACATCTCACTCGCCGCCGCTTACTTTTCAAATGGAAATCGAAAAGAAGCTGTTGCTGAACTCCAAAAAACTATCGAGCTTAATCCAGCTTTCAAGGAACAAGGTGAACACTATATAAAGGAGATTCAAGCTGGCCGTACTCCGTAGTTCAAGATTTTCATGTGATGAGACATACTAATACTTCTGAGTGAAGGGCTGTTCGGTGTATACGCCTATATGTTTTTGTACTAGTATGAGCATGCACATGAATATACAAGAACATGTCTCCCTCAAAGAATTGACGACTATGAAGGTGGGCGGGCATGCCCGCTATTTTGTCATCGCTACAACCGTTCAGGATTTATCTGACGCTGTTTCCTGTGCGAAAGAGAAAGATATTCCTGTCGTGGTACTCGGTGGAGGCTCAAACATGCTGATACACGGCGGGGACATTAATGCCCTTGTTATCAAAAATGAAATCAGAGGTATTGAATGGGAATCACACGGAAGTAACACGGAACAGGTGGTTGTTGGAGCAGGCGAAAGTTGGGACGGATTTGTCGCGGAGGCAGTTACCAGGGAACTCTGGGGAGTTGAGAACCTTTCTGGTATTCCCGGAACCGTGGGAGCTTCTCCGGTCCAGAATATCGGGGCGTATGGTGTGGAGATAAAAGACGTTCTCCTGTGGGTCGAAGTATTCGATATCACTTCAGGGAAGATGCGCAGACTTTCCCGTGTTGAATGTGAGCTCGGTTACCGGGACAGCCTATTTAAAAAACCCGAAGGAAAGAAGTTTGTAGTGACGAAAGTAGCGTTCACTCTCCGAAAGGAAGGCGTCTCTCATACTGAATACAAAGATTTGAAAACATATTTTGCATCGGGTTTCTCCCTCTCTTTAGAGGGGGAGAATGAAAGAGGGGGTGCGCACCCCACCTCAATCCTCCCCTCTAAAGAGGGGAGGAGGAAAGAGCCAACTCTCGCCGAAATTCGTAAAGCAGTTCTTGAGATTCGTTCAGGTAAATTTCCTGATCTTTCAATATGTGGCACTGCCGGATCGTTTTTCAAGAACCCTATTGTCTCGAAAGAAAAGTTTGATGAACTGAAAAAGAAATACCCCGATCTTCCCGGTTTTGAGTTAAGGATGAAAGATAAAGGATTAAAGATTAAGATTCCGCTCGCATGGATTCTTGACCACGTCTGTGGATTAAAAGGATATGAAAAAGGAAACGTGAAATTATTTGAGAAACAACCAATTGTTCTTGTTCAAAATGGTTCTGCGTCTGCGGGAGAAATTGAAATATTTGCGCAGGAAATAATCGCAAAGGTGAAAACCAAAACGGGAATTGAAGTCGAGTGGGAAGTGGCTTTTATCGGTGGCGATAAAAGTCACCCCGCACATTGATGCGGGGTTACAAAGCGCTATGAATGTTCGTAAGTCATATGTGTATATTCTTGCCGATAAACCAAAGGGTGTCTTATATGTAGGCTCGTCGTTGGATTTAAAAAGACGCATAGCTCGACATAAAAATGAGTCCCTCGCAGGTTTTACAAAAAAGTACCATGTACATAACTTAGTGTATTATGAACAGGCACTAAATAGTAACGAAGCATTAAAGAGAGAAATGAAACTTAAGAGATGGAAAAGAAAATGGAAAATTGAGTTGATAGAAAAAATGAATCCCGGATGGAAAGATTTATATGATAAGATTTGATTTTTTAAATAAATCTTTCGATGGAAAGTTGTAGATCCCGCATCAAGTGCGGGACGGTTGCAAAAGAATTCGCAATCGGTTATCCACAGTTTGCGGAAAAATCTATTGTATTCGCGTTTCATTACTGCGATAATTAGTGAGGTCGATTATATTTATCTATTTACATTAATCAAAGAAAAGAAAAACGGCTGATACGATGTTCTCGATTCTAACTGGGTGGATTCTTTTCTCTAAAAAACATGGCCGCAAAAAAGCGAAAAGCTGCTACAAAGCGCAAGACGGTGAAGAAGACCAAGAAGAGCAAGACAACAAAACGACGATAGTAAAAACCGCCCCGATGCAAATCGGGGCGGTTTTGTAAAAGAGGTGTTACGGTGTTAGTATGGGCAACATGTTCAGAGCGCTTAAAAAGCTATTTGGGGACGAAAACACAAGCAAATTAAAGCCACTCTACGCAAACGTTGAGCGGATTAATGCTTTGGAGCCTCAGTTGCGTGAGCTCCCTTTTGAGGCCTTTAGGGAAAAGACGGAGGCCCTTAAAGTTCGGCTTCAGAAGGGAGAAACTCTTGATGATTTGCTCCCAGAAGCCTTTTCGCTTATTCGTGAAGCTGCTCGTCGTACGCTTGGCGAACGTCATTTTGACGTGCAACTTCTTGGTGGGATAGTGCTGCATAATCATGGTATTGCTGAGATGCGCACTGGTGAAGGAAAGACGCTTGTGGCAACCTTGCCCGCATATTTGAATGCGCTCGAAGGTAAGGGTGTGCACGTGGTGACAGTGAACGACTACCTTTCTCGACGTGATGCTGTGTGGATGGGCCAGGTGCACAACTATCTCGGTCTTTCGGTAGGTGTTATAAATCACGATTCCTCTTTTTTGTATGACCCCGCGCATAGTTCAAAGTTGAAAGTTGAAAGTTTAGAGTCAGAAAACTTAAAACTTAAAACTGATGACTCAAAACTTGACGAAATACGTGACCAGCTCGGAAGTTTTAAAGTTGTGCATGAATTCTTGAAACCATGCACGCGACACGAAGCCTACATGGCCGATATCACGTATGGAACCAACAACGAATTTGGTTTCGACTATCTTCGCGATAATCTTGAGTACTCGCCCGACCGTCTTCGTCAGCGTGACTTTAACTATGCCATTGTTGATGAAATCGACTCTATTCTAATCGATGAGGCGCGCACACCGCTCATTGTTTCGGCTCCGACAGGAGATTCAGAAGATCTCTATGGCCGATTTGCCGGTATCGCTAAAGGACTGGAGAGGGAGACTGATTTCACTGTAGATGAAAAACAAAAGGCCATCCAACTTACTCCTGCCGGTATTGAGAAGACGGAGAAAGCACTTGGGGTAGAGAATATCTACACCGAGAAGGGTATTAAGTACGTACACCACCTCGAGACGGCTGTGCGGGCAAAAGCACTTTTCCATCTTGATAAAGAATACGTCGTTAAAAATGGCGAAATTGTCATTGTAGATGAGTTTACGGGACGTATGATGCCAGGGCGTCGTTGGAGCGAGGGGTTACATCAAGCCGTTGAGGCGAAAGAGGGGGTCAAAGTACAAAAAGAATCACGAACGTTCGCGTCTATTACGTTCCAGAATTATTTCCGTATGTATAAAAAACTCGCGGGCATGACAGGTACGGCTAAAACGAGTTCCGAAGAGTTTTACAAAGTGTACGGCCTTGATGTGGTTTCAATTCCTACCAATAAGAACATTGCTCGTGTTGACCGAAATGATCAGATATTCCAAACCGAAAAGGGGAAATTCAAAGCCATTGCGAGAAAGGTGGCGGAGCTCAATAAAAAGGGGCAACCGGTGCTTATCGGAACGGTATCAATCGATAAAAACGAAGTACTTTCTGAGTATCTTCGTTCTGTCGGGGTTCCCCATGAGGTGCTCAATGCAAAGAATCATGAACGTGAAGGAGAAATCATCGCTCAGGCGGGGCGCAAGGGCGCGGTAACCGTGGCCACGAACATGGCAGGACGTGGTGTTGATATTAAACTTGGCGGGAATCCACAGAAACAGGAAGAGGCTGATGCCGTAAAAGCTGTGGGAGGACTCTATGTGCTCGGAACGGAACGACATGAAGCAAGGCGTATTGATAACCAGCTTCGTGGGCGTTCTGGCAGGCAGGGAGATCCGGGGGAGACACAATTTTTCGTCTCCATGGAGGACACGCTTATGCGTGTATTCGCGTCGGACACGATAAAGAATATGATGGGCCGGTTCGGGATTCCAGAAGATGAGCCGATTGAAAACCGTATCATTACGCGCTCGCTTGAAACGGCACAAACAAAAATCGAGGGATTTAACTTCGATTCTCGCAAGCATGTGCTTGAATACGATAACGTGCTCAACCATCAGCGTGCGTTCATCTATGAACGGCGGCGCAAGATGCTGCTTGGTGGCGAGGAAGTCGTCGAGGAATACCTCACGCTTATCGGGGCAGGGGACGAAGCGTTTCAAAAAACAATCACCGATAAAAAAGCACAACTGGGGAAAGACTTTCACATGGCTATCCAGCGTCTTATTCTTCAGACCATTGATCTCTTCTGGGTTGATCATCTAGAGATTATGGATTATCTCCGAGGGAGCGTAAATTTGCGTGCCTACGGCCAAAGAGATCCTCTCGTTGAGTACAAGAAAGAAGGTTTGAAAATGTTTAAAGAGATGGAAGAAAATATTGTGAAGCAGGTGATAGATGTCTTGCCTCATGTCGGTGGGGCCCCTGTGATACAAGAACAGGTCCGCTTACAGGAAGTGCACGAGCAGGCGCAAATGATCGGTTCAGGTGATGAAGAATCCGATGCAAAGCATCAAGGTAACGTTCATCGAGACGAACCGAAAAATCCGGATGGTTCGCGTGTTGGCAGAAATGATCCATGTTTTTGTGGCTCGGGTAAGAAATTTAAAAAGTGTCACGGGCAATAATTCTACGTGAATCACTAACATTCTTCCCGACTTCTTAGGTGGTACACAACAAAGAATTATGAATACGGAAAAAGACAACTACTTCGTCGCGGTGAAGGTCTTCCTGGAAGACGGGAAAGGAAATTTCCTCATTACCAAGGATCGCTTCGGTGATTTCGACTTGCCGGGGGGTAGACTCCTTCCCGATGATTTCATTGTTCCGCTTGAAGAAGTGGTTACTCGGAAAATGAAGGAAGAATTAGGGGGAGAGATACGGTATACCGTAGGTAAGCCAGTTGTATTTATGCGTCATGAACGTAATGAGATACTCTTTGACGGAACGAAAGAAAAAAGGAGAATCTTCGCGGTGGGATATCGTGCTACCTACGAAAGCGGGGATATTCTGCTCGGTAGAAATCATAAATTATTTGAATGGGTTTCGGTTAAGACATGTAAGCCTGAAAAATATTTTACGAAGGGATGGCTCCGAGGTGTGAGAGAGTATCTCAAGATAGTCCAGTTGGACGAAGAGAATAGGAAATAAATCCTACAACGTTAATAGGCAACCCAGACACATTCTTGAGAATGTCAGAATGTCGTACATAGAAGGATATGAAAATTATTTTAGGATCACAATCGGAAAACAGGAAACAGGTACTCGAACAAGCGGGCTATGCATTTGACGTGATGGTCTCGAATATTGATGAAAAGGCTATTCGGCATGAGGATTTCTATGAACTACCACTTCGACTCGCTAAGGCGAAGGCTGAGGCACTGTTACCAAAAATAAAAGAGCCTGCGCTCCTTATCACCGCCGACCAAGTTATCGTATGGAACGGTGAACTCCGGGAGAAGCCGAGAGATTTTGAAGAGGCACGGAGATATCTGGAGACATTTTCAGGAAGCATGTATCCGGCCGAGTGTGTAAATGGCATTTTTGTTGTGAATACCGGAACGGGGAAATTTCGTCTTGAACGGGAGATTTCAAAAGTATTCTTTTCAAAAATTCCGCAAGACAGTATTGAGGCGTTCCTTAAGGAGGGAACAATGTACAAGTATGCGGGAGGATTCACTCCACAGTCACCGTTTATCCATCCTTATCTTCGCTGTGAAGGTACACTTGAGAGTGTTCTTGGTCTGCCGTTGGATGTAGTGAAACGATGTATGGAAGAGGTAGTCTCGTAAGAAATTCTGTATGGATAAAGAAAATCGTCCTAAAGTAGGTATCGGAGTCCTTGTTGTAAGAGACGGGAAGGTGCTCATGGGGAAACGTAAAAATGCTCACGGGGCGGGCGAGTGGGGTTGGCCGGGAGGACATCTCGAATATATGGAATCGTTCGAGGAGTGTGCTCGAAGGGAGGTAAGAGAAGAAACCGGGATGGAAATTGATAACATTCGGTTTATTCGTCTGCTTAATTTCAAGACCTATGCGCCGAAGCATTACGTGGACATCGGCCTCCTCGCTGATTGGAAGAGTGGAGAGCCACAAGTGCTAGAACCACACAAGTGTGAAGAATGGAAATGGTTCAGTCTTAACAATATTCCCTCACCGCATTTTGCGGCGTGTGATACAGAAATCGAAGCCCTTAAAACGGGGCAAACTTATTTTGATGCCTGATGTAAGATATGCCTCAGTCTCATGTTGTAAGTCTGATGCTTTCAATTTCTTTTCATGCCACACATCCACGAAAAAATAGATTTTACCGTAGAGGTGTTTATTGTACATAAAAACACCGTGCTTCTGCGCGTGCACGACAAATACAAGAAGTGGATGAGCGTTGGTGGGCACATTGAACTTCATGAAGATCCCATTGAGGCCGCCCTCCGAGAGGTGAAAGAGGAGGTAGGACTTGATGTAGAGCTTATCGGAAACGAAAAAATTGCGAGACCGTTTGATCATAGCCACGATCTACTTCCACCGATTGCGCTTAATCGTCATCTTACAAACAAGGAAGGACATGAACACATTACCTTCGTTTATTTTGCGCGGGCAAAAAGCACGGAGACAAAAGCACTTCTCGAAAATGACAAAAGTGAGGAATGCCGCTGGTGTACAGAAAAAGATCTGAAGGAGATGGATCTCTGGCCGAATGTCAGGGTATATGCACTCGAAGCACTCAGAAGACTAGCCGTATAACAGACGAGTTGGTATGTTAGTTGTACTATACGACAAAGCGATACTTTTATGGCACAGAAAAAGAAAAAAACTATTGTTGCTGTTTCGGGCGGGTTTGACCCGCTTCATATCGGTCATATTCGCCTTCTTAATGAGGCAAAGAAGCTAGGAGATACATTGGTTGTTATCTTGAACAACGATAACTGGCTCCTTGCGAAAAAAGGTTTTGTGTTTATGGACGAGGATGATCGGAAGGAAATACTTGAGTCGCTCGCTGCGGTTGATGAAGTCATACTTACGTCACATATGGAAAATGATCACGATCGTAGTGTCTGTCGCGAACTCTTGAAGCTAAAACCTGACATCTTTGCAAATGGGGGAGATCGAACATTTGCGGATGCCAAGAAGGCAGCCTCTTCGCTTAGTCCTGAGGTTGAGCTTTGTGAGCGAATGGGCATCAAACTGGTATTTAATGTAGGAAAAGGAGGGAAAGTTCGCTCAAGTACCGAACTTGTCGCTCGTTTCAAAAAAGGCGGGAAGTGAAGTATACTAAAGCCGTGACCTCGACCATTGAAGTCAAAGATTTGGTAAAATCGTTTGGGAATGTGCAGGCCGTTCAGGGCCTGTCGTTTTGTGTAGAAGAAGGCACCATTACCGGACTTCTTGGTCCGAATGGAGCAGGGAAGACAACAACGATTCAGATGCTTCTTGATCTTATTACGCCTACAAGCGGAACTATCCATATTTTCGGTAAAGAGTATCAATCTGACCGAGAAGCTATTTTAAGCAAATTGAATTTTTCTTCGCCTTATGTTTCGCTTCCCGGAAATCTCACCGTCCATGAAAACCTACTGACGTTTGGAAGACTGTATGGAGTAACCGATCTGAAAGGTAAAATTGAGGAACTTGTCGATTTCTTTGAAATCCGCGACTTTGTAAAGAAGTTGACCTATAACCTGTCGACGGGACAGCTGACCAGGCTTAATCTCACGAAAGCACTTCTTAATGACCCTAAATTGCTTTTACTCGACGAACCCACCGCCTCACTTGACCCTGATATTGCTGACCGGACCCGCCTGCTCTTGAAACGTATTCAGAAAGAGCGCAACGTTACTATTCTCTATACCTCGCATAACATGGAAGAGGTTGAGGAGATTTGTGATAAAGTCATTTTTATTCAACAAGGTCGTTTTAAGGATGAAGGTACTCCTGCTGACCTGGTGAAAAAATACGGACATGAAGACCTTAATGATGTATTTCTTCATATCGCGAGACACACCTAATACGAATCGAATATGTACGAATATACGAATACCACGATCAATGTACTTTTCTCCTTTAAGAGGAATAGGAGACTTTTTTCTTATTTGTATATTCGTATCAATTAGTAATTGGTATTGTTATGAAATGGCATAGAATACAAGCATTGCTTATCCGGCACCTCTATCTTTATAGGAGGAGTTTTCCTCGTATCATGGACATCGTCTACTGGCCGGTTATGGAACTTCTCGTGTGGGGGTTTCTTAGTCTCTATATTGAAAAGATGAATGCTGGATTCAATGCGATAACGGTTCTACTCGGTGCGGTGATTTTCTGGGATTTTCTTAACCAATCGCAAAAATCCGTTTCGATTGCGTTTCTCGAAGAAATTTGGGAAAAGAATCTCATTAACATCTTTGTGACGCCACTCAGGCTTTCCGAATTCTTCGTATCAACATTATTGGTTGGTCTCGTACGGCTCATCTTGGTTGGCATCATTCTCGCGGTACTTTCGTTTGTGATGTATCATTTCAATTTGTTTTCACTCGGGTTCGCACTTATACCATTTGTACTCAATCTGTTTTTGTTCGGATGGGCACTGGGACTTTTTGCGAACGCAATCATCCTAAGATTTGGTACGTCGGCCCAGATTCTGGCCTGGGGATTTCTCGTTATGGTACAGCCGTTCTCAGCAGTTTTTTATCCCGTATCCGCTTTGCCTTCCTTTCTGCAGCCGATTGCGTATCTACTTCCATCGACGTATGTCTTTGAAGGGATGCGTTCTGTCTTTATGACAGGTACCTTTTCTACCGCACATCTTTTCGGGGCACTTATTGCGAACGCCGTCTATCTTGTAGTCATGATTTGGTTCTTTTTCAGGATGTTTGCCTATGTGAAGAAGGAAGGGAAGCTACTTAAGCTCGAAGGCTAAAAGCATCCTGCAGGTTATGTGGTTAATGGTATACTACCCCTATGCTTAAAAAAGCTCTCATACTCTTATTTGTCGGCTTTTCTCCCATGTTTGCTTTTGCGGCAAGCATGCATTTCGGTGATTATTTTCTAAAAGGAGCGGAACGTGTAAGCGATGTCTATGTCATAGGGGAGACGGCCACGTTTGCCGGTATCGTCGACGGAGATGCACTTTCAGTCGCTGATACTATCTGGAGTGAAAGCGATATTTTTGGTGATGCCTTCTTTATTGGGCAAGAGATGCGTCTGAAGGGTTCGGTTGAGGATGATGCCCGCCTTTTTGGCGGGGTGATCACTATAGATGGAACAGTTACCGACGATGTGGTGGCTATCGGCTCTAAAGTTGTGGTAACTCAAAACGCCCATATTGGGGGTTCGCTCTATGTTATCGGCGCTGACGTTGAGATTCAGGGTAAGGTAGCGGGAGGGATTAAAGTGCTTTCCAGTAAACTTCTTTTTACTGGTGAAGTACAGGGGGACATGGAGGTGTGGGGAAGGACGGAGTTTAAAGAGCCCTCCCGTATCGGAGGCGATTTTATATTGCACAGTAACGGCAAATCTGCTTCTCCCACCAATGTGGTGATTACCGGGAAGACGATTTTTGATGAAATGGGGACCATCACAGTGGATTTTCCTTTTGACACCCTCATGAGAGGATTTTTCTCTCTAAAAGTGCTCATGATGCTAGCTTTCAGTTTCGCACTCTTTTTCCTCGTTCGTGAGCGAACGGAAGAGGTGCTACTGGAAACCCTTCCTTTTTTCGGGGTGCGTGTATTGCGAGGATTTCTTATTTTTCTCGTGACACCGTTTGTCGTACTTCTTCTCATTTCTACGGTCGTGGGTATTCCCATTGCGATGGTACTTGGTGCCGGCATGTTGATACTCTGTCTGCTTTCATGGGCTTGCTCAGGTATACTACTTGGTGCACTATGCGAACGCCTCTTTTTTAAGCGTTCAGCGTTTCCACTTTCGTATCGGCCGGTACTTTTAGGCACCCTACTTATGTCGGTTATATCGCTGATACCATTCATTGGTCATCTTTTCCAGGGTGTTTTCATTTTTGCCACCGCTGGTTCTATAGGGACGTTGTTTTTTAGGCATACTCGCTCTAAGATAGTGTCTAACTGATATGAGATCATTTATTAATTTTCTCGATAAAGTTGAAGATGGGGCTCGAGAAAGTCTCTCACGGATGCCGATTGTGTACGGCATAATTGGCGGGACGGCTATCGTGCTGTTTTGGCGCGGTGTCTGGCACCTTGCCGACATGTTCGAGCTTAGTGGTGGGATCTGGGCAACAATCTTCAGCGCTCCAGTGTCTACGGTACTCAGCGCAATCGTCCTTCTCTTTACCGGTCTTTTTGTGTCATATTTTATCGGAGATCGAATTATTCTTTCCGGACTTACCCACGAGAAGAAACTCGAAGAGAAAACCGAAAGCGAAGTTCGTGCTGAAGGTGCTCTTCTGCTCGACATGTACAAAAAGCTTGAACATATTGAGCGTGAAGTCGCGCATCTTAAAGAAAATACTCAGACACTTAAAAAATAATCCATGAATACACTGCGTAAAATTGAAATCAGTTTTTTCTTTCTGCTTGTCGGCGTGGTGGCTACTTTGACATTTTTGATCTTCGTACCCTACCTTAGCTCGCTTTTTGTTGCGCTTGTTTTTGCTATTGTCTCACGGCCTATCTATGACCGCATTAATCGGAAGGTGAAAAAACCTGGGTTTGCTTCTTTTTGTACACTTGCGCTTCTTTTTCTGGTGATCTTTATTCCGGCAACTCTTTTTGGTTTCTTTGTATTTAGCGATGCACAGGCCGCCTATGTATCATCGGTAACAAGTACCCCGTTGTTTGACCGCGTTGATTCAGCACTTCAACCATTTGAGCTCTACGTTCGGCATTTTCTACCTGAATTTAAGATAGATGTCTCAACGTACGTGGATGACGGACTCGCATTTCTCGTGGATAATTTCGGGAGTGTGTTTAGTAAAGTCGTTGGTATCGTCTTTCAAGCATTCGTCATGCTTTTGGCCTTGTTCTATCTCTTTCGAGATGGAGGGAAGTTTCGAACATACATTATAAACTTAAGTCCTCTCGCTAATGAGTACGATGAACGCATATTACGGCGTCTCGAAATCGCAATCTCGTCAGTGGTGAAAGGAAAGTTGCTCATTGTGGTTGCTCAAGGTCTTATCACCGCTCTGACCTTTTGGATGTTTGGTATACCCCACGCAATGCTTTGGGGTGCTGTTACTTCTCTTTCCGCCCTCATCCCTGCTGTAGGGGTAGCACTGGTCTTCATTCCAGCGGTGCTCTATCTTTTTCTTACTGCGGGTGTGGGGCTAAGTGTTTTTCTTCTTGGTATCGGAGTGATTATTGGTGCCGTAGATAATATAGTAGGCCCAATGCTATTTGAAAAAGGACTTCAAATGCATCCGTTTTTAATTTTACTTTCTGTATTTGGGGGTCTGGTCTTTTTTGGTCCAATAGGATTTCTTGTCGGCCCTGTCTTGGTTTCGCTCCTCCTCGCGCTCTTGGATATTTACCTTCTCTTGTTTCAAACGAGCGGTAGTGCTCACTAATCTGAAGACAGCACTCGTGCTTTGTATAACAACCTTCCATTTTCGTTAAAACAAGCTCCATGCTATAGTCTTTTTGTATGGGCAAAACCATCGTTACTCATGACGGTAAGTTCCACGCAGATGATGTCTTTGCGGTGGCTACACTGCTCATCCTGGACAGAACTGCTACTGTCGTACGGACTCGGAAACTAGAGCTCATTAGTAAGGGCGATATTGTGGTAGATGTTGGCGGTTCGTATAACGACTCCGAACTTCGTTTCGACCATCACCAGAAAGGTGGAGCAGGGATACGCCCCAATTCGGTACCGTATGCTGCCTTTGGACTCGTCTGGAAAAAATTTGGTGAAACGCTTTGTGGAGACAAAATCGTATCAAGACGAGTCGAGGAAACACTTGTGGTGCCGATAGACGCCAACGATAACGGAGTTACTCTTTTTGATTCTCGTCTACCTGGTACTTCACCGTATGAGATTTCCGATGCTATTCGTGCATTTGTGCCAACTTGGCAAGAAGGGGAAGAGACAATCACTGTTAAGTTTATGGAGGCAGTTTCGTTCGCCATACGGGTGATTGAACGAGAAATTAAACGTTCGGAAGCTGTGGTCGCAGGTCAGAACATAGTCACCGATATATATCATGCAACAAGCGATAAGCGTCTTCTTGAGCTTCCCGAAGATTATTCATGGAAAGAGACTTTGGTCGGATTTCCAGAACCTCTGTATGTGGTACATCCTCAAAATGGCACGTGGAGGCTCTACTGTGTTCGCGACAATCCTCACCAGTTCACCAATCGCAAGGATTTACCCGAAAGTTGGGCTGGGCTTCGTGATGGCGACTTAGCTAAGGTGACCGGAGTAGAAGACGCGGTATTTGTGCATCGAAATCGTTTTATGGCGGTGACCAGGAGCAAGGAAGGAGCTCTCGCATTAGCTCAGAAGGCGTTAGTGAGTTAATGAATTTCGAATTAGGGACACCAAAGGTTAGGTATACGTTTATTCTTTCATAGGTACTATTTCTCGGAATTCGATATTAAAAATTAGATATTTATACACTATGGCATTAGTTGATGAAATAACTTTACATTTAAAGGCAGGTGATGGCGGCAACGGCATCGTTTCTTGGCTGCATGAAAAAGGTAAAGAGTTTATGGGCCCTGCTGGTGGCGACGGAGGGAAAGGCGGAGACGTGTATTTACGAGCCGTACGGGATATAAGCCGTCTCACTGCCTATCGCTATGGCAACCTTTTTGCTGCAGGTAAAGCTGATGACGGACAACGAAAAAGCAGACATGGTAAGAATGGAAACGATATCGAACTCGAGATACCGATAGGTTCGGTTGTGACTAATCGCGTAACCGGTAGAGTATACGAATTTCTAGCCGATGGGGAGCGTGCCTTGGTGCTACGAGGGGGAAAAGGTGGGTTAGGCAATGAACACTTCAAGAGCTCTCGGAATGTTCGCCCTATGGAGTGCACTCTAGGAAAGCCTGGAGAGGCTGCCGAGTTCCATGTTGAGCTCCGGCTTATCGCCGACGCAGGTCTTATTGGGTTTCCTAATGCAGGAAAATCCTCCATCTTGAATGAACTTACTGCCGCGAAGGCTAAGGTAGGGAACTACGCTTTCACCACGCTTGAGCCGAACTTAGGAGCCTTTCACGGCTATATTATCGCAGACATCCCCGGACTTATTGAGGGAGCGTCGACTGGTAAGGGGCTCGGAACGAAATTCCTTCGTCACATTTCGCGTACTAAGCTCCTCCTGCACTGTATTTCTCTTGAAGAGAAAAGTCTTGTGAAGGCCTACACGACCGTCCGAGCAGAGCTAAAGAGTCATGATTTCGAACTTGCTGAAAAGAAAGAAATAATTGTCCTCACAAAGGCAGATACGGTAGAACCAAAAGCTGTTAAAAAAGCACTACTGGTACTCACAAAAAAGAACAAAAATATACTGGTCGTGTCCGTTATCGACGACCTCCTTCTTAAGAAATTTAGGGATAAGCTCGTAAAGATATTACAAAAGGCTTAGAGATGGTGATGTAGCCTAGACTACTTTAGAAGAGAGACAAAAATCTGTCGAAGTACTTCCGGGTTTGCTGAACCTTTCGTTGCCTTCATACCTTGGCCTACAAGGAACTGCAGAGCAGGCATTTTACCGCTAAGGTAGTCTTGTACCACCTTAGGATTAGCTGACAGTATCTCCTTTACTGTTTGCTGTAGTTCGCCTTCGTTACTCATTTGCAGGAGCCCTTGGCTCTTTGCAAGCACCTCAGGCGATCCGCCCGTCTCAAACATCAAAGCAAGAATATCTTTGGCTCCTCGCGAAGAGAGCTTCTTATCACTTACCATACGAATAAGCTCGGCGAATTCTGTTGCAGAAAACAAAAAAGACATCGTATCTGCATCTGATCGCGCCTTCTTGATAAGCCCGACAAGATCAGAGGTAAGATAGTTCGAAGCAAGAAGCACCTGTTCCTTCTCTGTAAGTTCCTTCGCTACCTCTTCGAAAAGGGAGGCAAGTGAACGATTCGGAAGGAATGTTTCGATATCTCCTTCTTTAATACCGAGAAGCGCATAACGGCGACGTTTGTTCTCGGGTAATTCAGACATCTCTTTCTCTATCGCCTGTTGCTCGAATTCAGGAATATCCTTTATCACCAACTTAGGAAGATCAGGATCGGGGAAATAGCGGTAGTCATTACTCTCCTCTTTGCGCCTCTGACTAAATGTTTTCCCAACACCCTCATCCCAACCTCTGGTTTCTTGAATTACTTTTTCTCCAGAATCAAGAAGAGAGGCATGTCGATCAACCTCGTAGAGAATTGCCCTCTCTACAGCCCGGAAAGAATTTAAGTTTTTCACCTCAACTTTAGTACCAAATTTTTTGCTATCTTTCGATAGTGAAATGTTTGCCTCAACGCGCATCTCACCTTTTTCCATGTTTGCATCGGACACGCGAAGGTATCGAAGTACTAGCTGTAGTTCACGTGCGAAATCACCCGCCTCCTTCGCGGAGTGAATCACTGGCTCGGTGACGAGTTCCATAAGTGGTACTCCAGCCCTATTAAAATCAACCAAACTATAATCACCTACGTCATGTAGGGAAGTGGCTGTGTCCTCTTCCAGATGTACACGCGTAATTTTAATACCTTTTAAGTTTCCTCCAGAGACGAGAGGGAATTCATATTGGCTGAGTTGGTATCCTTTCGGGATATCAGGATAGAAATAGTTCTTACGGTCGAATTCAGTAAAATCCGCAAGTTTCCCTCCCAGTGCCAAACCTACTTTGAGTACATGCTTCACTGCCTCCTTATTTATAACAGGTAGTGTTCCAGGATGTCCCATGCAAACAGGGCAGACGTTAACATTCGGCCTCGTCTCATCGGCGTCATTTCTTGAGTCGCAAAACATTTTCGTGCGGGTTTTAAGCTCTGCATGCACTTCTAGCCCCACGGTGAGAATGTATTCGTTCATAATGGAAATAGTCTACCTCTTATTTTCTTTTTTTTAAAGCCTCTCGCTCTGCTGCCTAGCTGCTTTGAATTCTAACGACAGAAGGTAACAAGAGGCTTCTCACGGCAAGATCGCCAAATTCTCAAAACTCGTCAAGCAGAGTTCTACTACAAGGATATAGAATTAACCTCATGTCAAAGCGCCTATTCCGTGAATTTAAAAGAGGAATTTTTCTTATCCCCTCTTCAAGAGTGGATAAAGAACTAAAATGTAATTTGAAAAAAGGGTAGGGTGAAACTTTTGTAGAAGTTAGGAAGATACTAATTCTCTTTTTGTCAGAATACGTTGGTAAATCAAGAGATGGAGCGTTTCACAGCCTCAAAGATGCCAAGTCCTGAGTTGCGGGCAATATGAAACAAAGTTTTATCCGTTTTAGACGGCTCTAACTATACGTTTTCTGGATCGAAGAGAGGAAAAGGTTTTAGAAAATTCTCCAATGCTAATTGCCAAACCAATGACTTGCAGGATAAATTTTTAGCTGGATCAATTTCCTTGATTTTTAGACCTTTACAAACCTAATATCGGTAAGCCGAGAAGTGGCTTCTTGTCCACATTTTTAACCAGTTCTCGGATACTACCACGTATAATGAGGGAACAATTTTTATGTTTCCTCAACTTAACTTTGACGGCAAAAAATTCATCTCCTCCAGTGAGGCCTCCAAGGCCACTGGCTTTGCCTCCGATTATATCGGTCAGCTTTGTCGCGGGGGTAAACTTGTTTGTCGCAGAGTCGGGAAAAGCTGGTTCGTCGAGGAGGACTCGATACTTCTATACAAGGCACTCGACCTCAATCATAGTCCGGCAAAAGCCAAGCGCCTGAACGGGCATACTGCTCCCGCAATCTCACCCGAACAAGTATCCGTTTCAGCACCGTCATCGCCGGCACCGGAGCCAGCGCAGATTTCGGAGGCGACGGTGGTGAAGACGGAAGTGCTCACCACCCCTGTCGTGGTGGATGAGACGATTACCGAAACGGCTAAGGCGACGGAAGTTGCTCACGAAGCTTTTCGTGTGCCGGAGGAGATGTTTAATGTGCGAGAAGTTTTGTCTCCCCACCTGAACATTGTCGCTCCGGCTTTGGAAGTTTCTCTCGAGCACACTGCATTCAAAAAGATTGCTCAAAAGGTTTCGCGAAGAGTGAGCGAGGGAAGGGGGAGTGCGCCGCGAGCGAATTCTCTGTCGTCCGTATTTGTGCAGAAGGCGAGTGCCTTGGTGATTTCGATTGCGCTCGTCTTCGGTCCGTATTTCGCCAAAGATTCCGGTGTGCTTCAGGAGGCATCACGTATGGTCGCGAGTTATGGGGATGAGATACAGGGAGGGCTTCACGAACTTGCCATTCTTGCGGGAACGGAGCGTGCAGACTTTGTCACCGCGTTTCTTTCCGGCGCACAGTCGCTCGCGTCCGCTTCCGAGTCGTTCGGCAGTGAACTCTTTTCGTCCGGAGTAAAAGCAGTTCATGATGTTCGAGACGACGTTGAGAAAAGCGCGCTTGTGTCCGCTCTCGCACTCGGTGATATGCGTGATGGTGTTCTGACGCTCATTTCAACTTCCGGCACGCTTGCGTCAGCGTTCTATGGAAGCGTGAGCGAAGGAGTCGCGATGTTTGCGGAACGTACCACCACGCTTGCTTCGCTTTCGGAAAAGGGTTCAGGGGACGCGTTTACCGCTCTTGTGCGAACCTACGAAAAAGCGGAAAGTTCCTTGCTCGCAACGATCCGCGCTACGACTGACAAGCTTGCGACTTTGCAAGCCTCCGTGGGAGAGGCGGTGGCGAGGACATCACTTCTGGAGAAAGTACTTGCTCCGTTTGAACGGTTTGCGCGGTTTACCTACCGAACGTTTTCTCCGAACGCGAATCTGGCGGTTGACCGTCCCGGTACCGACTGTGTCCCGCCGGAGCCTTGTGCGAAGGGGGATGTTGCCGTGGCGCCTACCTCACCGGTCCCTGCCGATGTTGCGACTTCGACACGAGAGGACGCGCCGAGAACATTCGCCACCGTTCCTGTTTCCCCCACACCCCCCACTCCCGTGTACCTCTCTTCCGGTCTCTCTTCTTCAGACGTTGACGCAAGGCTCGCCTCCCTC
>CALRDB010000002.1 GCA_943354745.1 Candidatus Nomurabacteria bacterium
TCGTACTGGCCCTGTATGAAGTCTTTCCAGAGAGGACTGTCCACGTTATTCCCCCCGCGAACCCACAGACGGTAATACGTCTGTTCCCGCGGTGAGAGCGGTTCCTTGTACGTCTCAATCAAAGGGCGGAGGGTATATTCACAGGTCTCCCCCCAGGTACGCGTCTCATTTTCAATCCACTTTTCAAAGGGATACGTCGCCTCCTCCTTCGGCATGTCACTACCTGCCAAATGGTCGAGTTCATGGAGAAAGTCCACAACGATCAGAACCTCAATCGAGTCTTCCCGCAGCCCAAGCTTTTGCCAGGCCTCCCACATATCCATTACCGAAGGCATGGATAATGTAATGGTAGGATTCGTAGCTTCAACACTCGCCGCCATCGCTACCAGTTTGCTTGATGGGTGGTACTTATTTACGGGGTTAAGAATGTAACCCTTTCCATACTGCTGCTGTATTTTTTGAGCAAGTAGGTCGTATCGTTCCTGAATCTTTGAAAGTCGGAACTGGTGGCCTGGAAACGTTTCCGTGAGAAGCCGTGCGAGGCGGAGATCCATAAACTCCTGCATCTCCTCCAGCGTTCTCGAAGACTCTTCAGGGTTGGCTTGAACTGACTTTCGGGCGTCTGCCGGAGACGTTGAACGTGGGGGTGATGGAAGAAGGAAAATGATTGCCCCGAACATGAGAAGACCAAATACCAAGATTTTGAGACTACTGATTTTTCGTTTTTTATTTTTCACAATGTCCTTTCCTTTCAAACCACACCGTAACATGTAAAGAGTGTTGTTGTCAATTTTTCGGGGTGTGGTATAAGGAAAAATCAACAAAAAAATACCGCCCTTGGGAAGGGCGGTAGATAAGCCGAGCTCAGTCTATTTTGGCTCTCTAAAATACTCTCTTTCAATGAAAGCTTTCCATTTTTCACTTGATACATTTCGACCCGATGCAACCCATGCCTTGTAATAGACGGAATGTCTTGGTGCAACCCTTAGTCCAGGGGTCTCCAGAATCGGCCGAATGGAAAATTCGCACGTTTGCGCCCATGCCGCGAGTTCATTCTTTGTCCATTTTTTTTGCGAGGGTATCTCACCCTCTTTAAGCCTGTGTCCGAGCGCGAGGTGGTCCAGCTGATGTATGAAGTCAATCAAGAAGAACCGCTCTGAATCCTCTTCGGTTACCCCCGCACCCCTCTCTTCTTCGAAAAGGCGCATTAACGGTGATAAGAACACAACGATGATAGGGTCACCATCTTGAAATTCCGACGTAATCACTGTGAATGGGCTGAGAGGATGCTGAGCATCCTCCACTTTAAATCCAAGGAGATGCTCTTCACCATACAGACGGTCGATCTTCTTTCGAAGGGTGTCGTGACGCCTTTGAATCTGGGGAAGTTCGTAGCTTCCAGACGGAAGGTCCTCTATAAGTAACTTTTGAAGATGAGCATCAACGAACAGCTGATGCTTCCGCGCAGACTTTTCCGTGGGGTCACTCGACAGTTCTTCGAAAGCATACCGAAGGGCAAGTGTTGCCAAAAACAACACCAGAACAAGGGGCTTACTTAACTTTTTCTTTTTCGTTTTTTTTCGCACAGGGTCCTTTCTGAGGACAACGTAATATAGAAATACGTGTATTGTCAATGCCGATAAAAACAGCGCTTAATTCATTTTTCATTTATACTACGGAGATGCAAACAACACTCTTAATTGTCGCACTGGTAGTAGGTTTGGTCACCGTCGGTGCTGTTATCCTGCTCCTGCTCCGTCTACGGAATATGCAACAGCCGAAGAACGACGAAACGGCGTTTAAATTACTGTTCCAGCAGATGGGTGAACAGACGCGCTCGCTTGACCAGAAACTACACGAACTGACCCGTACCGTGGACGCGAAGATGGGGGAGACCACCAAGCAGATGGGGGAGACGATGCGCAATCAGTTTAGCGAATCCTCGAAACTCATCAAGGAAGTGACGGAAGGATTGATAAAGCTTGAAGAGGGGAACAAGCAAGTAGTTTCTTTCGCAGAACAACTCCAGAACTTGCAGGACATTTTGAAGAACCCGAAGCAGCGTGGAATACTGGGCGAATACTATCTGGAAACGCTTCTCAAAAATGTGCTTCCGCCAAGCAACTACAAAATGCAATATGCATTCGCGAATGGAGAGATTGTAGATGCGGCGGTCTTTGTGAAAGAGAAAATAATTCCGGTAGACTCGAAGTTCAGTCTTGAGAATTACAACCGTCTTGCGGAGGCGAAGGACCCGTCGGAAAAAGAGCGGTTGGAGAAGCTGTTCGTGAATGATCTAAAACTGCGCATTACGGAAACCTCTAAGTATATTCGCCCATCCGAAGGGACAATGGACTTCGCTTTTATGTTCATCCCGCATGAAGCCATCTACTATGACCTCCTCGTCAACAAAATCGGATTGGTAACAGACGACACCGAGAACCTGATACAGCGCGCCGCGAGTAAGTACAAAGTTCTGATTGTCTCGCCCACGTCATTTCTTGCGTACCTTCAGACCGTGATGCAGGGGCTAAAGGCGCTTCAAATCGAGGAAACTGCGAAGGATATAGTGAAAAGGGTAGACGACCTCGGGAAGCATTTGAAGAGTTACGAGGAGTACCACACGAAGCTCGGTAACGCCATTTCCACAACAGTAAATCACTACACGGCATCTGGTAAGGCGTTCAAGCAGATTGATAAAGATATCTTGAAGGTAACCGGCACATCAATCGGTTTCGAGCCACTCGCGATTGATAAACCGGCGTTGGAGGAATAGATAGAAGGAATTCATCTACTCGTTATTCATATCTATTTGTCGTCCGAAATTAGACGAAGTAGTTTTTTTTTGAAATAATGGAGCACTATGCAACCAGCGCACCAAAAAAAACAGTCTATTATTTTTGCCGTGATGTTACTTGCAGTAGTCTTTTATGCCGGTGTACTACTGGGTAGACATGACCGACCTTCTGTAGCCTCCGTAACGTCCCTCACCAACAAGGAAGCACCACCGGAAGTCCTACTTTCAACCGACTTCACTCCTTTCTGGACCGCTTGGAATATATTGAATAGCACATATGTAGCGGCGACGAGCACTGCTGTCGCTAACGATACCGAGAAACTGTGGGGTGCCATTAGTGGCCTAACGGCATCTCTTAAGGACCCGTACACTGTATTTTTCCCACCGGAAGAATCAGCAATGTTCGAGAACGAGATTAACGGCAACTTTCAAGGAGTGGGTATGGAAGTTGGTATAAAGGAAGAAGTGCTTACCGTTATTGCCCCACTAAAGGGTACTCCAGCAGAACGAGCCGGCATCCGTCCCGGTGACAAAATACTCAAGATTGACGATGAAGTCAGTACGAATCTTCGAGTAGATCAAGCGGTAAAGCTTATTCGTGGTAAAAAGGGAACCGCGGTACGTCTTATGATATTCCGTGAAGGGAAGTCGGAGCCTTTTGAGGTGACGGTCATACGAGACATCATCGACTTGCCTACGATTGATACCGAGCTTAAACCCGGAAAAACCGCCACGAGCTCCAGTAATACGATTGCGGGAACAGGATTACAAAAGGACGGCGTTTTCATCATCAGGCTCTATAGTTTTTCGGCAAATTCGGCAAACCTATTCAAAGGTGCTCTCAGAAAGTTCATATCAAGCGGTTCACACAAGCTTCTGTTCGACCTTCGAGGTAACCCGGGTGGGTACCTCGACGCCGCAGTCGAGATGGCAAGTTATTTTCTTCCCACAGGGAAAGTTATCGTCACTGAAAATTCAGGAACAGCCAGTAAGGGAAAAGTAGACCGAAGCCTTGGCTATAATCTATTTAATAAAAATCTCCGAATGGTCATCCTGGTCAATGGTGGCTCTGCTTCCGCATCGGAAATTCTTGCCGGAGCACTCCAGCAACATGGAGTTGCTCAGCTTGTCGGAACACAAACATTCGGTAAAGGATCGGTCCAACAACTGATTAAGGTAACTCCAGAAACATCACTCAAAGTAACCGTAGCGCGTTGGTTTACACCCAATGGCACCTCTATTTCTCTCAAAGGAATCACCCCTGATGTAGTGGTGAAGATGACACCAGAGGATATCGAGAAGAAACGCGACCCCCAACTAGAGAAAGCTATTGAACTACTCAACAAATAGTCGACAACTAAACTACGAATGACAAAAAGAGAAAGATGGGGTATCCTCTTAGGGTTATCAAGGTATCGGTTATTCAGCTATAAATTGTTGCTTCTATGAAAATAGTGCTACTTAAAGATATTGCGGGTGTTGGCCGAAGAAACGAAGTTAAGAACGTATCCGATGGATACGCGCTTAATATGCTTATCCCGAATAAACTTGCCGTCGTTGGAACACCATCAGCCATAGCCCATGCCGCACGACTAAAGGCAGAACAAGAAGGGGAGCGTAAATTGCAGGAAAATCTATTACTTAAGAATTTCTCCTCACTCGAAGGAGTGGAAATAGAGCTCACCGAAAAAGCTAACGAGAAAGGACACTTGTTCGCCAGCGTTCATACCAGCACAATTGCCTCTGAGCTAAAAAAGCAAAAAGGCATCGATGTCCTTCCTGATTTCTTGCACGTTGAAAAGCCTATTAAGGAAATCGGCGCTCATACGATTACCGTAAAGGCGCACGACAAGACAGGGACATTTTCTCTCGTGATAAAAGCGCTCTAATAAGCCGAGTTACAGAAAAGCGCTTGACCCTGGGGCAAACCCCCAGCAGAACCGAAATTAAAAACTCCCCCTCAATAGAAACGAGGGGGAGTTTTTAATTTTATTTCTTATTGAACACTCACTTCTTTTCGCATCACCATACGCCCGTCATATTTGATCTTGCGTCGATTTTTGAAGGAGACAATACCGTCTTTATCGGCAAAGAGGGTGTGGTCCTTGCCCACTGAGACGTTCTTGCCGGGAAGAACCTTGGTGCCTCGCTGACGGATGATAATGTTTCCGGTCTTTGCTTTTTGACCAGCATGCAATTTAACCCCGAGGTAATGTGGGTTTGATCCTGTTAGGTTTTTTGCGGTCCCGCCGGCTTTTTTGTGTGCCATGGTAAGAAGAGGTAATTAGTAGACAGTATGTATATAAATAGAGGGAGAACGTGGCCTCGAATAAGCTTCGTCTACCTACTAAGTACCAGTTACTATATACTTAGTTGCATGAATATACCCGAAGTAAGGGAAAAAATCAAGTTGTTGCAGGACCGTCTTAACACTCGGGAACTATACACCGTTTTACTGATTTTAGTCGTTGGTTTTGGCTCTTTTGGACTTGGTAGACTTTCAACGATTCGGGAAGGGAAGCCGCCTGTCCTTGTTGAACAGGCAAATACTCCTATTCTTTCCACTCCGAATTCACCCGAAGGGAACACAGTGGTGGTAACACCCCCTTCTAAAAGTACAGGGCTAGCAGCAGTTCATTCTGCTACACCCGCCTCAGGTGGACAGCTTGTGGCCTCAAAGGGCGGAACAAAGTACTATTTCCCTTGGTGTGGTAGTGCTGCGCGCATTTCTGAAGCGAACAAAATCTGGTTCAATTCAGTGGAGGAAGCACGGAAGGCAGGGTATACACCAGCATCAAATTGCAAAGGACTGAAGTAGTGGGTAGTTTGTAGTTGGTAGAAGAATCGGAGTTTTATTCGCATGCGCAATTCGCTAAACATATCTACAATGAAATATACAAGGGACATAGTGCTGACGGTATTGGGGTGGGCGTTTATCGTTATCGGAATCCTCGGCATCTTTTTGCCGTTCCTGCAGGGCATTCTCTTTATTGTTATTGGTGTATATCTTCTTTCAATCGGTTCGCCGAAAGCCCATGCAAAATTACATGCGATGTATATCGCGTTCAAGATGCGCTTTCCCCGCGCCGCGTTTACACTGGTAAAAGTTGAAAAAAAGTGGGAGGATATGATTTCCCGTTGGCGTCGTCCATGAAGGTTTGTTCTTCTTTCCCCTTTTCAAAGGGGAAGTACCGAGTCTGCGAGGGGTAGGGGTTTTGAAAAGGAATTCAGCACATATATCGTTAGGTAGCATGTGCGTTTAGCTCAGTTGGTTAGAGCGTGCGATTCACATTCGCAAGGTCGCAGGTTCGATTCCTGCAACGCGCATTATGAGTTTCTGGGTTACACGTGTCTCTAAGTTTTTGGTACTCGCACTTGCGATCCTTTTTGTTACTTGTACCGTGATGATTGCTTCTGAACATACCGTAACTATAGAGAAGGCGAGAACTCCAAAAGTGGTACAAAAATCAAATGAAATTAGAATGGTTTTCGTCGGAGATATCATGCTCTCCCGAAACATCGGGGAGACAATAGCGAAAAAGAAAGATCCGACGTTTTTCTTCGCCTCGACTACCGAGTTTCTAAAATCCGCCGACATTACCTTTGGAAATCTTGAAAACCCTGTCTCAACCAGAGGAATAAGATCGGGAAGTATCTATTCGTTCCGCGCAGACCCGCAAACACTCCAAGGGCTCACATCAGCGGGTTTTAATGTCGTCTCTATCGCCAACAACCATATTTGGGACTATGGCAAACAAGCATTCAAGGATACTCTGTCGAATCTATTGGAAAACGACATTGGTGCTGTTGGTGGGGGAGAGAACTACGCTGAAGCCCATACGCCTAAAATACTCGTGGTAGGGAAGACACGTATAGCATTTCTGGCCTATACCAACCTCATCTCTCCGAAGCTAGGGCTTGCAAGTTCCACTCCCGCAATTTCAAGATACGACGACACTATTCTTCAGACTGATATTACCGAAGCCAAAAAAGTGTCTGACTTTGTCGTGGTTTCCTTTCACTGGGGGGATGAATACCAAACCAAGCACAATCCCGAGCAGGAGAGGGTGGGGAAGTTCGTCATAGATGCGGGTGCGAATCTCGTCATCGGACACCATCCGCATGTCGTACAGGAGGTTGAGGAATATAACGGGGGATATATCGCCTACAGTCTCGGCAATTTCATCTTCGACCAGAATTTTTCAAAGGACACGAAACACGGACTCGCGCTAGTCGTTACACTAAAGGACGACAAAATCATCTCCGTTGATAAAAAAGAAGTCTCTTTCGCTGATGGCTATCACCCTTATTTTGCCGAACATAATAAATAAGGATCTTCAAACCGCAGCCACTTATGGGATGCCACAGCAAGTCATTGACGAATTAATTCAAGAGAGTATTCTAATGTGTATAACTGCCAACCTCGTAAAGCCGTTAAGTAACGCAAACAAAAATATATGAAAAACGCTTTTGAAAGTTCGCCAGAAACAGTAGCGAGTGCTCAACCCGAAAATAGAGCCGAGGTTAGTGCCGCTGAATTAAAAGTAAAGTATCAACTGACGGACGAAACTTGTAATCTCCCCGAGGAATCGGAGGAAAGAGTTAGCAGAATCCTAGCGGAAAGAGAACGACTCGAACGTATCCATAGAGGTTTTACAAGAGAAATCCCGGAGATTCAAGTTGCTTTGAGGTTGCCGGAGGACGACCCTCATTTTAAAGGTATGAGAACCAGCCCGAATGCTTATAGGATGCGACTACAGGAGTGCCAAACCGCTCTTCCCCTCGTTTTTGATCGTATCAAGGAACTTGAATCAAGGAGTAAGAAAGTGCTTATTCCTTTCCAAGAATAGGCCCTCCTATAAAAGCCGCCATATGGCGGCTTTTACCTTTCTTTGCTAAAGTAGTTCACACTACGGGATGTAGTATAACGGTAGTATCTACGATTCGGGTTCGTAGGGTCCGAGTTCAAATCTCGGCATCCCGACATGATAATTGTCGACGTAGAATCAACCGGCGTAGATGCCAAACTAAACTCGCTCCTTTCGGTAGGGGCGCTGGATTTTGATAATCCCGAGAATCAGTTCTATATGGAATGCCGGGCGTTTGAGGGAGCGCACGTGGAAAAAGAAGCACTTGTGGTAGCAGGATTTAATGAAATCCAAATCCATGACCAAACAAAAAAAACGGACAGGGAAGTGGTGATCGCTTTTTTGGCATGGATGAAGACCTGCAAGGAATGGACCCTTGTGGGACAAAATCCATCATTTGACCGCGACTTCTTAGAAAAAACTGCCCACCGGTATCATATCGATTGGCCTCTCGCTCATAGGACGATTGATCTTCATTCGATTGCCTATTTTGAGCTTCTCAAAGCAGGGAAGGAGATTCCTCGCAAGAATAACCATACCGCCCTCAACCTCGATAGGATTCTAGAACAGGTAGGTCTACCCACTCGTACTAAAAGCCATAACGCACTCGATGACTCAAAGCTCGAAGCAGAAGCATTTTCAAGATTACTTAATGGAAAGGGACTTTTGACCCAATATAGCCATTTCCCGATACCATCCAACGCAAAAAAGTCCTAGGACGGCTAAGAATATAGGTTTTAGAAATACAAAAATACGGCTCTATAGAGCCGTATTTTTGTATTGACGTAGTCTTAAAAACGTGTGGAATTATTGACAGACTGGCTGAGGCGTGCTAGTATATAGAAGCAATCAGACGAGAGTCTGGTTGCTGTTTTTAATCACCGAGAACCTTGGAATTTTTCAAAGGTACTCAGATGAAATCTCCATTCGAACGGTCCAAGATTATCTTGGAGACGAGTGCGAGAAAAACGTAATACGAACTTTTAAAAAATATGATAGAACTTACTACTAGTTTTGTACTCCTACTTGGAAGCCTTTACGGCGGAGTATCGGCTACCGCCGAAACCCCTCCGAAAGGACCTGTACCCGTAGAGCAAGCTATGGCTAACCAGCCGGTTACGCTTGAATCGTACATCCGCGAGTATTTCAAGGATACGCCTATTATGGCGGAGATTGCAAAATGCGAGTCACGATTCAGACATCTCGGTAGGAACGGCAAAGTGCTTCGCGGTGAACTAACCGTGGAAGATCTTGGTGTCATGCAGATCAACGAATTTTATCACGAGGATACTGCAAAGGTGCTTGGATTTGACCTCCACACACTTGATGGGAACCTTGCGTATGCTAAATGGCTTTATGCAAAAGAAGGAACCGTTCCTTGGTACTCGTCTGCTAAGTGTTGGCAGAAATCAGACACTATCGCCAAAACGGATATAAGGCTAGCAAAAATCAACTAACTTCAAAAACTCCCCGAGTAATCGGGGAGTTTTTGTTTGCCTATGATTTGAGCTTTTTGAGCGGATGGAACTCTTTGTGAGTGCTTTCAGCATATTTATCTGAAGCATTCACGTACCGTGTTGTTGTTTGTAACGATTCATGCCCGAGGAGTATCTGGATAGCGGCAGGATTAGCGCCTTGTCCAGCAAGATAGGTAGCAAAGCCGTGGCGAAATGAATGCGCGGAGGTAGGAACAATGATACCAAGAAGCTCCTTATACCGTTTAATTTTCATCTGAAGGTAGTTGGTTTATAGTCCTTCTCCTCCATGGAATTTTTTATGAATGTCTCGTAAATGCTTTGACGTAACGTGCGTATAGATTTGGGTGGTCGCGATATTGCGATGACCTAAAAACTCTTGCACAACACGCAGGTCAACCCCCTTGGTCATTAAATCAGTCGCGAATGAGTGTCTGAGTGTGTGTGGGGTCGCCAAAAAAGGGATTCCAGCCATCTTTGAGTACTTTTCGACGACAAGCTCTACACCACGGACCGAGAGACGGCGGGAGTCCTTTTTCGGACCTTTAAAATTGATAAAGAGGGCATTGTCACTGTCATCGCGACCTTTAATATATGCCTTGAGCCAATGTAAGGCTCGATCGGAGAAATAGACCGTTCGGGGATGTCCGCCTTTGCCTATGACGCCAAGTTCAAGGTCTTCCTTGTTTAACGAGCTTGCAAGCTGCTTTAGATCAAGCGCGACAAGCTCGGCAACGCGCAACCCCGTACTGAAAAGCACTTCAAGAATGGCACGGTCTCGCCGTCCCGCTGCTGTTTTGATGTCGGGTGCATCAAAAAACCTTCGAAGCTGCTCAATATCGAAAAACTTAATAAGGTGCTCCTTCCGGTTCTTTGGAAGCTTTATTTTCTCCGTGGGGACCGTCGGAATATTCTTCTCATGAAAAAACGCTACAAACGACCGCAGGGCGATAAGGTACAGGCTCTGTGTCACCGGATGAAGGGTCGCGGAGGCCTTGCGGATCGCATTGGGGCGACGTGAAAGCCAAACGCGATATTTTGAAATATGCTCATCGTTAAGCTTATCGGGGGAAAGCTTTTCCAAATTATTTTCTTTGAGCCATGCGAAAAATTTTTGCACGAACCGCGAATAATTTTTCACCGTGTTTATCGAGAGTCCTTTCTCGACTTCTGAATACTCCAGAAAATCGTTCAAATATTGGGGGAGTGGTTTGTACATTTTGAGGTTCTTAAGAGTGTCTTATTTTGCCCTAGTAAATGTGGATTAACATATATTATACGAAGTACTGTCGCTTAGAGCAACGGGTGTTATCCACACCCGTTGCATCAGATCCCCTTCTGCTGTGTCTAGAGTAATCCGTTAATTTTATCCCAAATCCAAACTGCTGGCGCGACAATAAATGTATTCCAAAGTTCTACCGTCAAACCCCAGACGTACACTAAATTTTCGTGCACCGTCGGCGAGTCGATAATGTCTTTAAGGTTGTAACCGAAAAAACCGAGCACAATAAGTGCGATAACAATAAGCAGTATTAACTTGATAAACCCTCCCCTTCTATCGTGTGTGTTATTCATATCGTAATTATAAGTTAACCTCTTAATCATGCAAACTGTGTGGTCCGCGCCGTTGCCTCTCCCGCACTTTCGCATATATTATAAATATAAGAGGGGATTCAGATACGCTTTGAGGTCGGCAACGGGCATACGGTAATTTCCTTTACATACTGAACTTTTACGCTCCATGATCCGCATACCTTGTGTTGCATACACCGTTACATGTAAATGGGGTCCGGTTGAGTAGCCAGTATCACCACTGTAACCGATCACTTCACCGGTCGCCACACCTTGACCTTCGGTTACCTTAATCAAAGAGAAGTGGGCATAGAGAGTCGAGAGGCCGTTTTGGTGTTCTATGAGTACCCATTTGCCGTACGACGCTCCTGGACAGACCGTGTCAGTATCCCCTATCCCTTTTACTATCCCGCTCAGTGTAGCCTTAACCCTTGTTCCGACAGCAGCCTTAAAATCAACGCCGTTGTGACCTTTACCGTTATACGCTCCGCTTTTTGCAAAAGCAGTATCACCAAACTCCTGTGTAATCTTTATGACATCGAGTGGCCACAAAAGGACTCCTGAACCGGATGGGGGAAGCCGGGAAGGGTCTATAGCGAAACGAAGCTCGGACTCAAAGGCAAGAAGTTCTTTTTCAAAAACATTTCGCTTTGCAACCTGTTGCGCTAATATCTTTCTATATTCGGTTTCCTTATTCTTCGTAGTCAAGAGGAGCTCACTTTTCGCCTTTTTGTTTTGAGCAAGCATCGCATTCTTATCACCCAAATCAGCCCGAAGCGAAACCAATTTCTTCCGGTTCATCTCGGTTTCAGTTTGAACCTCCTCAAGGCCTGCCTTGAGTTCCTTGGTGCTGTTCATATCATCTCGAACATGCGCCTCAAAACGCTTCAAATCATCGACTTTTCCCCAGACCGTTGAAAGAGTTCCTCCCGAGAGCATAATTTCGATAAGCGTCCTTTTGTCCGCATCAGCAAGATTTCGTATAGTTTGTGAAAGAGCATCTCGACTTATACCGATCTTCCCTTCCTTTTGGTGGATGTCTCGAGACAACTCTTCAAGACGCAGGTTAACGGCGGTGATTTTACTTGCTGTTAATTTAATTTCAGCAGAGAGCTTTTTTTGTTCAAGATCAATATACCGAATAGTACTTTGCAGTGTCTTTGTTTCTTTCCCTGTCGTTTCTATTTGTATCTGAAAATCTGCAATTTCTTTTTCGAGAATGGCAATGGCGGTATTTCTTTGAGTAATCTTAGTGCGAAGATCGGTAATGGTTTCACCATATACCGGGAAAAAAGGTACCAAAAAGAGGCACCCCACTATTCCAAGAATACTAAGCCTGCATCGGGACATGCTTCTATTGTAGCATGTCGATAGCGGCCAGAAGACGCCTTAAAGTCCGTTCTTTGCCCAGCATCGCTCCAAGGGTAAATGGATCGGGAGATTGCTCCTCCCCTGAAAGGGCTACACGAGTCGGCCAAAGTACATCTCCCTTCCCTTTCGCCTCGGCGTAAGCAAATATTGCTTCCTTTACCCCGGGAATAGTGAACCTGTCAGATGGCAACTCTTCCAACACCGAAAGAACTTTTTCAAGATGCTCTTTGGGATCACTTTTCGCTTTTTTCCATTTCAGCATTTCGGTCGGATAGGTAGGGTCTTTGAGCAAATAGTCATACTCCCCAGCTTCAAGTTCGGTTTTAATATCACCGTACGTACTGATGCGATCCAACAACATCAGAGCAATTGCCTGGACCTGTGCCGCTGTCCGATCCTTAGACAATATCTCAGGGAGGTGTGTAATAAGCCCTTCAACCCCGGCCTTTTTAAGGTATTCTTTATTTACTGAACGCATCTTCTCTTCGTTAAATATCGCTCCTCCCTTTTGCACCTTGGTGAGGTCGAACACCTTGGTGAGTTCTTCCATGGAAAAAATCTCTTGATCCGTCCCGGAATTCCACCCTAAAAGGGTAAGATAATTGACTACCGCGGAAGCAATATAGCCACGCTCGCGATATTCCGAGACCGGAATAGCTCCGCGACGCTTGGACAGCTTAGTTCGATCAGGTGCGAGAATCAGCGGGAGATGCGCGTACAGAGGACGAGGAAAACCAAGTGCTTCCTGAATCAAAATTTGCCGTGGAGTATTCGAAATGCCGTCCTCACCGCGGATAACGTGGGTGATCCCCATTTCGGCATCGTCTATGACGACGGCAAGATGATAGATGGGTTCGTCCATTGATTTGGCAATCACGAAATCGCCGAGCTCGGTCGTATCGAACGTAATGTCTCCGCGAATAAGATCCGTAAAGGTGAGCGACTTGTTGGGATTCTTAAAACGAATAACCTCAGCGCGTTTTACCCCCTCACTTTTTTTTGTTGATTGAAAATCTGCCGCAACCTCAACGGGAAGTTCACTCTCCTTTGAGACGTAGGCACGTCCTTGGTCTACCAGCTTTTTCAGGTAGTTTCTATAGATTTCACCACGCAGAGACTGTCTCCATACTTCCCCGTTATCGTAATCAAGACCAAGCCAGGTTAAACTTTCAATCACATCGGTCTCATACTCTTTCTTCGAGCGTTCCCTGTCAGTATCTTCAAGGCGGAAATAAAATGAACCGCCATTTTTCTTGGCAAACAAATAATTAAAGAGCGCAGTACGCGCATTACCGAGTTGTAGTTTGCCGGTCGGCGATGGCGGGAAACGAGTAATTATTTTCATACTAAATCAGTATATAGGAATTAATTAAAAAGTCTTTCTTATTCGTAACCATTCGTTGGACTCCAATTCGTCCCACTAGTGGAAAAATCAGAATTTCTCACTACGGGATAACTACTTTCGTATCGCTATTTTTCGTGCTTGAGTGCAATTTCCAAAATTTCGCGCGCGATTACCTCGGCAGCGTCGGTCTTTGCGAAATGAAGCGCATGCTCCGACATCTGCGTGACTCGCTCCTCGTTGCCGAGAACTCTCTGTATTTGGTCTTTAAGGATGTTGACCGTGAGGTTACTCTCTTCAAGGACGTCTGTCGCTCCAGTTTCCGCGTACGCATACGCGTTTTCGCGCTGATGGTTGCCGTTCGAATCGGTGATGGGAATAAGAATTGACGGCTTACCCCACATGGCTATCTCGAAGATAGTCGAGCCCGCCCTTGAAATAACCAGATTGGTCAGCTTCCCCGCCGAAGAAACTTGTGCAGTCGAAAGGTAGCCGAACGGATGATAACGATGCTTAAAAGTATTATCTTGCAAAAGAACCTTGGACCGTGCAAGCATATCGGCAAAATGCACTTCCCCTGTCTGGTGGATAACCTCGTACTTTTGCAGTAACTCCGGAAGCGCCTGCAGTATTGTTTCATTAAGCACAAGCGAGCCAAGCGACCCCCCAATAACAAATATAACCTTAGTGTCTGGTTCCAGTCCGAACCCTGCCCGATTCGCCAGTAACGGAGACAACAGTTCATGCCGGATAGGATTGCCCGTATATGCTACGCGCCCAGCAGGAAAGAAAGTTGCAGCCTGAGGAAAAGAAACCGCGATACGAGTAGCAAACTTCCCCGCCCAGAGATTGGTCCTCCCTGGTACCGTGTCAGACTCATGAATGATGACAGGGATTCTCCAAAACCGCGCAGCAAAAAGTGCAGGAAAACTTCCAAAACCTCCCTTACCCACTACGACATCAGGAAACAAACGATACACAAGCACCAGAGCCTTGAGTACCCCAAAGATAGTTTTAACAACATCAAAAACATTCTTTATTGAAGCATAACGACGAAGTTTACCTGCCAAGTTGGGAAGAAAAGTAATTTCGTTTTCAAACAATAAACTCGAGTTATACGCTTCGGGTGCCATGAAAAAAAGCTGCGGAGCAATAAGCCGCTCCTTTTTTGCGATGAGTCGAACCTCTTCCGCGATTGCAATAATCGGATAGAAGTGTCCCCCTGATCCCCCGCCGGTGAATAATATTTTCATACTATACGAAAATACGAATTATACGAACATGCGAATTGCTGCGAATCCTATTCTCATTCGTAATCATTCGTAGGATTTCAATTCGTATTTTCGTATGTCTAGTTCTTCTGATAACGCGAGATATTAAGCAGTATGCCAGCCTCAAGAAGCGTAATCACCAAAGCTGTTCCGCCATGACTTACAAACGCCAGCGGAAGACCCGAAAGCGGAATGAGTGCTAACATTGACGCGATGTTCATAAACGCTGAAGCCCCTATGAGTATAACAATACCAATCGCAAGGAGTCCACTAAAAGTATCAGGGGAACGCGAAGCGATACGGAGCCCCCGAAGCAGAAGCGCGAGAAAAAGCATAATAAGAACGAAGCTTCCTATGAAACCGAATTCTTCCGCAGCTACGGCAAACACCGAATCCCCAATCGGTTCGGGAAGATATGAAAATTTTTGCACGCTTTGACCGAATCCTTTACCACTAAATCCACCAGAACCTATCGCGATAAGTGACTGCTGAACCTGATAGCCGGCTCCAAGCGGGTCTCCGGCAGGATTGAGAAAGGTTATAAATCGTTCTTTCAAATAAGGTCTGTACAAAACCAAACTTGAAAGACCAATGATTCCAATAAGCACAATTACACCGAAATGACGTAGACTGCCTCCAGCCACTAGAAATATCGCAAGGATTGCAAAGACCAGCACTGCGTAGGTATCAGTATCAGGTTGTAACAAGAGAAGGAATCCCGAAATACCAAAGAGAGCAAGCAGCGGAAGAAGACCGAAGGAAAACGTCTGAATTTTTTCCTTCGCTCCCGCGAAAAAGGCTGCCGCATACACAATAAACGAAATTTTCAAAAGCTCGGCAGGTTGGAATGAAAAGCCAAATACCCCAATCCAACGTCGGGCTCCACCATGCGACACGCCTATCCCTGGAATGAACACAAGAGCGGTAAAGACAATAGAGAAGAGAAGGAATGCAAGTGTATAACGTCGAAAATATTTATAGTGAAAGGTAGATACCAGATACGCGATCCCTCCTCCGAGAACCACCGCAATAAGTCGTGAGGTGGCAACATCCCCGAAGCGTGCCCCGTCCCGCGCCAAGAGGCCGATTGAGGCAGAGATGAATATCAAAAATCCTCCACCCACGAGCCCTGCTAAAATCCCTAGCAACCATTTGTCGACAGGCTTGTCCATGATTTAACTTACGAGTGTAAGAATAACACCAAGAAGTGCCAACATGACGGAAAGGATCCAATAACGCATCGTAACTTTATACGACGGCCAACCAAGTGCTTCGAAGTGGTGATGGAGTGGAGAAATAATAAGCAATTTCCGTCCCAGAAATTTCTTATAAAATTTCTGTGCAATAACAGATGCACTTGTGACAAACAGAGGAAAGGCGATAAGCAACAGAACAGAAATCCCCTCCCCTTCTCCCAGGGAATCTGTCATGAATGCGACGATTGAGATACAGAGCGTCAGTGCCATACTTCCGGTTTCCGACATATAGAACCGTGCAGGGGGGATGTTAAACCACAAGAAAGCCAAGATTCCTCCGAGCACTGCCGCACAAAATGCAGACAAATTTATTTGATTCTGAAAAAAAGCTATCGCTCCATATGCACCGAAGATGACTGCAAAAATACCACCAGCAAGACCGTCAATCCCATCAATAATTCCTCCAGAATACACGGCAAGCATCACCAGAGTGAAAAGCGGAATAATGAGCCACCCAAGATAAAAGGGTCCCGTGAAGGGTAAGAAGACGGCTGAAACATCCAACTTGAAATGAAACCATATACCTGCAGAGATACCCACAATACATACAATCAAAAGCCGTTTGGTAAGTGATAATCCTCCAGCCCTATAACCTCCATTCCCGCGAATCTCAAGCAAATCATCAATCCAGCCAATGCCGGCACCGATGAGAAGGGCGAGGAGCGGGATCCACGTTTGATCCCGACTAAGAAAATCAAGCTTGGAGAAAAGTGAGGTGGTAAAGAAAGCCCCCGCAGCATACACACCAAAGATGGCGAGAGCAGCTGAAAGCCAGATCACAATACCTCCCATACGAGGAGTACCGGTTTCTCTGGTTTGATGAAGCTGGTTGAAGAGTGGTGTCTCGCTACCCTTTCCCGGCCTCTTCTTCCACATCTTATGCGTATACAAATAGTGACTGAGCACAGGTGTTATGCCGATACCAATCGTGAAGGCAAGAAGTGCAGGGATGAAGATTTTAATAAGATCGAGTAACATGAAGTATCAAATTATGAATTTTGCATATCAGGCTTTTTGATTCTGCCGCACGTATTGCGCTGTCGTACCACAGGAGTACTAATTGTCTGCTAATTCGCTTCGCTCAAAGCATCCAATGTCGTACCACAGGAGTACTAATTGTCTGCTAATTCGCTTCGCTCAAAGCATCCAATGTCGTACCACAGGAGTACTAATTGTCTGCTAATTCGCTTCGCTCAAAGCATCCAATGTCGCCCACAGTAATTTCTCCACATCACTGTATCGTCCGTTCCGAGTGGAACCAAGTACTGAGATGATAACAGGATGATTGAAGCCGGCGTCAAACGCAATAACCAAATTCCCGCCAGAAAGGTCAGTGTAGCCTGTCTTCGAGGCAATAAGCAAGGGAAGAGTGTCAGTCTTTTTGTTGGTGTTCACCGCGGAGTATCTACCCCCATCTTCCGTACTTAAAACGAGCTCATTCAATCGTGTTTCTTCAAAAACTAAAGGGAACTGTTCGAGCGCATGAGCAAGCATCAACGTAGTTTCAGATGCGGAACTAAATGCTCCAGCGTGATCCTTATCAATATCCAAACCGTCCTCATTAAGAAAGTACGTAGAATGAAGTCCTAGCTCTTGCGCTTTCTCATTCATTTTCTGTATAAACAACAAGCGATTTCCGTCGGCCGTTTGCGTGCTCGTCGCGATCACTCCTCCAATCGCTTCAGAAACAGCAACCGCTCCATCATTTGATGATTCGAGAAGGGTAAACTTAAGAAGGTCACGCAGCAGCCACCTATCCCCTACTTTAAATCCACTATCCCCTTCTTCTCTAATTGCTCGGGAACTAATGGGTATATATGTGGTATCGGGAACAAGAGAGAGTGCGGTCACCGCAGTCATGAGTTTGGTAATTGAGGCAAGCGGTAACACCTCGAGCTCATTTTTACCAAAAAGAGTTTTCCTCGCCTTTACGTCGTACACCGATGCGGCCCGGCCCAAAAGTTCAAGCTCCACATAGGGATTTACCTTGGTAGGTTGCGTAGCCACCACAACCGAGGCTACCGAAGGTAACGCACTCTCCTGTGGATGCACAAAAAATAAAAGTGAACAAAGCGCCGCCGCCCAGAAAAAATATTCAGGTTTAACTTTTTCAAACAATTGTGTCGTTGGTTTATTCATTAGTTTCATCAGATGAATCAAGGGTACTCTCTCCCATGTCGGTGACCGAAACCGTCTGTTTCTCCTGCTCGGTCTTAGCAACCTCAAGCTCTGCTCGAATGCTTTCGAGCAAAGGGAGATCTTCAACACTCGAAAGACCAAGAAGTGAAACGAGTTCAATGGTTGGGTGGTACAAAAATACTCGCTCATCTGTTTCGCTCTGTTTGCGTTCCACAAGACCGCGAATAAGCAGACTTCGCAGTATTGCGGTTGAATTAACACCTCGAATGTACTCTATATCCCGTCGACTAACCTTGCCTTTATACAGAACGATCGAAAGTGTTTCGAGTGCCGCTTTACCAAGTTCTGTGGAAAGTTCTTCCTTTCGAAGACGCTCAATAACTTCATGCGTTGCAGAAGCTGTTGCAAGCGCTATTTCATCTTCGGTCTGTACCAGCGTAATACCTCTCCCTTCAAGCTTAAGCTTTAGCTCTTCCAAAGCTTTTTTTGCATCAACTGACGATACCTTGAGTGAGCGACAAAGCTCAGGAAGCGTCATCGGCTCCCCTTTCCAAAATAGTACCGCTTCAATTTGTTTGTCTAGTTCCATAACATTGGTAACGTATCCCTAATGACAAGATGACCGAGCTCCCAAAAATTGAATATAGTATACAGTCATTAGTTCTAGGTAAGTGCTAGCTAGTAGCGGGGGATCCCCACCTGCCCTGTCTCCATCACAATATCCCCAAGTGGCTTGTCCTGGTTAACGTAAATCAGTCCATCTTTGACGAGCTCTAGCAAAGCAAGAAAACCGACAATAACCGTAACTCGATCCCCTTTGTGTGCCCCCGAAAACTCATTGAAATTCATACGAAGCGCAGAGGTTATTCGACCTTTTAGGTTTTCAATCATCTGTTCCAAACTAATTACTTTCTTGATAGCTACCTTTGAAAGAGCTTCTGTCTTTGGAATTGCCGACAACACAGAACGTATTGCACTTTGCATGAGCGAAAGAGATATTGACTTAGGGGGAGCGAATACGGGTACCACCTTCCGCTCGAGTGAACAAAAAAGAGGGTGCTCACCAAAGCGCTCTCTTACATGACGTGAAAGCTCACGGTATCGTTGCAAAAGTTTTAGCCGATTTTGTAAATCTTCAATATTTTCCTCCTCCTCACGAGAAAGGGAAAGTTGAGGCAGAAGGGCCTTTGACTTTATCAAAAGCAACGTGGAAGCAACGTAAGCAAATTGCGCACTTTCGGCAAGTGGAAAGTCGATAAAACTTTTCACATAATTAAGGAAGTCATCCGTTACTTTTGAAAGTGCTATGTCGCCAATATGAAGCTGTCTCCGTTCGATAAGTGTCAAAAGCAGATCCAAGGCTCCCTCAAATTTCTCCTGCTTTACAGTGAAGCTTTCCATCACGTCACTATACCATTTTTATGGCTACACACCAAACTATTCCTTCCATTCATAGTCAAGCTGACTGTAGACCCTACTGTTCTCAAAATGGTCATAGAGAAACGAGCCGTCGCGAAGGATACCGTCAAGTTTGAACCCGAGACGTTCGGGAATCGCCCCGCTCTTTGTATTGTTTGTACGACAATGGATCTCGATGCGGTGTAGCTTCAGTTCCTTAAAACCATACGAAACAAGCGCACGTACACAATCGGTCATGATTCCTCTACCTTCCTCAGCCTCAGAAAGCCAATAGCCGATTTCTGCCCGCCGAGACTTGCGATGTATCCCGTTAAATCCCATTGAGCCGATAAGTTTCTCACCTTCGTATACACCCAAATCGAGCGACTCTCCTTCCCTCGCCTTTTCCATGCGCTTCATGATATTTTCTCGTGATACCTCCGGTCCCGTTTGCGCATCCACCCAATCCAACCACTCGCGCAAATAGGCTCGGTTCTTGTCCACGAGCTTGTACAACGCTTCAGCCTCATCCGGCCGGATAAAGCGGAGCGTAATATTGTCCCGAACCCAAAGTGAAAAAGTATCGGTGTTCATATCGTCTTCCTCTGTCATCCCCGTGACGTAGCAGTGGCGGAGTAGTCGTAGACTATACGGGGATCCAGAATCAACTGGATTCCCGCCTCCGCGGGAATGACAACAAAACTATTTCTTATCCACTTTAATCCCAAGCTCCTTAAGCTGGTCCGGACGGGCATCTGACGGTGCGTCCATGACGGAGGTGTGGCCTCCTGCATCCATTGGGAACGCGATGACTTCACGGATGTTCGGCTCATTTGCGAGGAGCATTACAAGTCGGTCGAGGCCCGGAGCCATACCGGCATGCGGCGGCGCACCGTATTCGTACGCTTTGATGATGTGACCGAATCGTTCCTCGGTTTGCTCCGATGTAAGACCCATAAGCTCGAACACTTTTCGTTGTACTTTCGGGTCGGAAATACGTACACCACCCGACGCAAGTTCATAGCCGTTGCAGACAAGGTCGTACTGTTGGGCGCCGAGTCCATCGAGTTCGGGGCTACGCTTCCCCGCCGCTTCCTTGTTGATGTTCATGAGCTTCTCGACATGTTCCGGCCGCGGAGCGGAAAAAGGATTATGGGCGAATGTGTAGTGGCTATTGTTGTCATCCCATTCCAAAAGTGGGAAATCAACGACCCATGCGAACGCCATGGTGTTCGGGTCTTTCTTTTCCTCTTCACTCCGCATGTCGAATTTATCAGCACCGAATTGCTTCATCGCTTCTTCATGTGTGAAGACAGGAAACGGCTTTCTAAGCACCGTCTTCCCCACCGATTCAGCCACGTGAATCATAAGTCCCTCAACAAGGTCGAGAACATCGCGTTGTTTTACAAACGCCATTTCAAGGTCTATCTGTGTGTGTTCGAACTGACGATCGCCGCGAAGGTCTTCGTCTCGCATCGCACGCGCGAGCTGGAAGTAACGCTCAAAGCCCGAAAGCATCAAAAGCTGTTTGTATTGCTGGGGAGCCTGTGGAAGCGCATAGAATTTTCCCGGCTGCATGCGTGAGGGCACAAGAAAGTCGCGTGCGCCTTCGGGCGAGGTCTTGGTCAGCATCGGGGTCTCTATTTCGATGAAATCATTCTTGCCCATGTACTCGCGGATAAGGGAGGTCACCTTCGCACGCAGGCGAAGATTCTTTTGCAGGCGCGGTCGGCGAAGGTCGAGGTAGCGATACTTAAGTCGGGCCTCTTCCCCAATATCCATACCGTCACTACGTACGTCAAAGTGCGGCGTTTCCGCCTGACTGATTACCTGTGCACTAAGCATCTCCAGCTCCACCTCCCCGTTCGGCTCGTTCTTGTTCACTAGTTTTTCGGGGCGCTTGTTCACTTTGCCGGAAACGGCAATAACCCACTCGGGACGAATGGTTCCCGCCAGCGCGTGCGCTTCGGCGTGGCTCGGGAGCGCTATCATCTGGACTTTGCCACTCTCGTCACGAAGGTCAATGAAGATAAGTTTCCCGTGGTCGCGGCGAATGTCCACGAAACCCGCGACAGTTACTTCCTGTCCGACCATTTCTTTGAGGCTTTTAATCATTGTCCTGTTTTCCGGTTGGCTCATACACGCAAATTTATAAATAAAAAAGTCCTTACAAAATCACCCCAAAGGATGGTTTTGTAAGGACGTTCTTACGAGCGTGGTGCCACCTTACTTTCCCTTCTGTCATTCCCATGAAAATGGGAATCCAGTCGGGCTTCTTCGTTAGCTATAGCGGGCTTTCCCGAAGGGTTCTACTGTGGGCGAGCAGCTGTCTTCAACTGCTTTAGCCCTTTTCTTCCCTTAGCCTGCCCCGACAAGTCTTCTTCGTCGGGACTCAGCCGTGTCATCGGCTTCAGTGCTTTCATATACTGTACCACGTGTGAGGAAAAAGAAAAGCCGGTCTTCCCCACCCAGGAGGAAGCCGGCCTTGGTTTAGGGTGCCAAACGGCAATCAGGTATGGACTACGCATAGAGCAAGGCCCTATAGGTTTTCCCATATCTTACAACCTATCAACCCTATGACGTCATGTCATTTTTTCGCCGACTATGCCTCTCTTGCATGCGATGGCGAGGGAAGGTAGAGGTAGTACTTATCGCACCAGGCGAGTTCCCACTTTCCGTTCCCCAGATAGACGACAATCTATCATACTACCGACTTTAGGAATTTTTGCTAGTTGCCTTTCCGTCCACGCACCTTCTTTAATGACCTGTATTCAGTACCAGATGTGCAAATGGCAGAAAATAATCCTGAAGCGATTTTTCATCCACTGAAAAATGATGTCTCTGTGACGGTAAATCTTCTACAACTTCCCGTAGCACATTAATTTCAGAGCGTTCTGCCGGCCGAAGCGGTAATTCAGAGAGAGCATCGAAGATTCCTCTTGCCCGTTTCATCGCCCCATCCGCGAGTGCCGTATCACCTTTTGCAAGGGCAGATTGGAGGCGAGAAACCTCGCTACCGAGGTTTGCTACATAAAAGGCACTTGTTCGCGCGGGTGTCATAGTATCCGTTTGTTAATAATCATTCTTATTTTCTCCTGAAGCTCCGGACTTTCAACCAGCATACCCCTGTTGTTTTGGGCTGGACGGATATTGATGAGCGAAGTGAACTCAATCCACTCGGCACGAGGCCTGTTCAGATGAATGTTGAAACCCCAGACGGTATCCTGCTTTGAGCCATTCTCCGTTAGGCACATATTCGCGTCCATGTGATATTCGCCGCCGAGCGCCAGAATCTCTCGCTCAATATCAACTACGCCTTTTACCATATCACCGTACCACTCCCGAGCGAGTGTAGCCAGCTCCTCTCTCGAAATTGCCTCAGTTACGATTTTAATCTCCATCTAATATAGTTTAACTCCAACCTTCTCCCTCACCTCGTCCATTTTGGCCGAGGCTTTTTCCTTGGCGCGGATGCCGCCTTCCTTTAAGACTTTGAGTACTGCGGCGGTATCGCCTGCGATAGTCTTTCGCTTCTCCCGAAGCGGGCGGATAAAGGTTTTGATGTCGTTAATAAGCGCCTCCTTGAGTGCTTTGTACTTCCCCTCGTGCTGTTTGTACAAGACGGTCAATTCTTCTTCGGAACGGAAAAGTTTGTGCATCTCGTACACATTCTTTGGAATGCCTCCGCTTGAATCGGTGACAATACTCATCACGCACTTTTCAATTTCGGCATCTTCGGCAAAGAGCGGAATAGTGTTGCCGTAGCTCTTGCTCATCTTGCGGCCGTCAATACCGGGGACAACGGCAACGTTCGCCAAAATCTTCGGTTCAGGCAATTTAAAAGTTTCGCCGTAAATGCGATTGAATTTCTCGGCGGTGTCGCGGGTAATCTCGACGTGCTGTTTTTGGTCAGCACCAACAGGCACTACATCAGTGTCATAGAGAAGGATATCCGCGACCATAAGCATCGGGTAGTTAAAGAGCCCAACACTTATCTCCTTGCTCAGATTCGCCTCCGCAGCTTTGTAGGCATGTGCTCTCTGGAGGTACGGCACTGTGGTTATTGTGTCGAATATCCATGCAAGCTCGGTGTGTTCAGAAACATCCGATTGTTTGAAGATAATGGATTTTTCTGGGTCTAGACCAATCGAAAGATAGTCAATGGCTAGGTCAATAATGTTTTGCTTCATCACCTTCGCGTCCTGAATGGCGTTAAGTGCATGGTAATCCGCAAGCATGAAAAGGCAATCGTGAGTCTCCTGCATATCCACGAATTGTTTCATCGCGCCGAAAAAGTTGCCGATATGCGGCCTTCCCGACGGTTGTATTCCCGATAACAGTATCTTTTTTGACATGCTTGTAATACTACCAAAAACCGCACCTTTTTGGAACTGGCTCTGGATTCCTGCTTACACAGGAATGACAGGTATTAGAGATTAGGTGAATTAGAAATTAGACATTACTTTACAGTTTGACGGGAAGTTCAACAATAAAGGTAGACTCTTTCCCTTCTCCTCCCGATTCGGCGAGGGAGGATACCTGTAGCCTCTACATAGTACCGTAGAGATCACTAAGAAATGTTTTGTCTCGGGTAGCGCGTCCCTCGCAGCAAAAAGTTGTGTTCTATTTCTGAGAGCCCGAAAGCCTTTGTGAAATAGTTCAAAATAAAAGTCGTGTCCATCCCCACTTTGCAACTGTACACATCAGCAGTGAGAAAACGTCTCTCAGTAAACGTGTGAATACTGATATGACTTTCGGCAATCAGCACTACCCCACTCACTCCACCAGGATCTTTGGCTCCATTTCCATCAAATACCACAAGTTGCGGTTCGGCAATTTTGTGCATACCGAGAAGCTCGGGAAGTTCATTGAGACATGAAAGAACAAGCTCCTTGTCACAGAGTCTCTTTTTATCACCGTTATATCCGTCAATTGTTAGATGTTCACCGAAATGCATACGCTCTATAGCGACACCTATTAAAAACTATACCGTAATGTAAAATCCCGCCTCCGGCACACCCTTCATCAAGGACGCACCGAAGGCGGGACTCCTCATAAATTAAAAAATCGGTTACCTAACGTAACCAACTTATTTGGGAGGACTCGCCGCACTTGTGAACAATCTTTTGGAAGTATATGTGTAATCGTACACAGCGTCAACGCTTTTGTGTGGACAAACGTTCTCGTAATTCAGGAAAGTGACGATACATCTTCTGATTAAAGTCGTCCATGTCAGTGAATAGCTCCGCGATAAAGCCTGTCTGCCTCGCAACCTTGATATTTTCATGCTCATCATCCCAAAAGAGTGTTTCTGGTGGATGTATACCTTTCGTCGTTTCTACGTAGTTCCAAAAGCTGGCATCTTCTTTTCGAGAGCCGACATGCGCCGATGAAAACACGGCGTCAAAATACATACCGAGACCAAACTCATTGAGGATATAGTCGGTACGATATTTTTCATTATCCGTTGCCAGAAAGGTAGCAACACCACTCGCCCGGAGTGTCTGTATGGTCGAAAGCATTTCCTCATTACGCAAACCTTCTTTACTAAACCAAAAATAAAGAAGCTCTTCGAGAGTGCCCTTCCACCCCCAACTACGATAGTAGCGAGCGAGTTCAATCTTTAAATCTCGTTTGCCAATAGTACAATCTCGGAATACCTCATTGAAAAATGGCGCGGTAGTTTCCTTGGTAATACCGTAGTCGGCACACAATCGATCGGTGAACCGCTTATCGCGATTAATCACCACACCGTCTCCGTCAATAATAAGATTTTTAATCATGTTTTATGTCGTGCGCGGTGCGGCTTCACTGGAATAAGAGAAAATGAGACGTGCTTCTTTCCATGCTTATGGACCACAAAACGGTAGAACATCCACACAAGCAAGACAGGAATAGCACTTATGACAATGGTCCAGGTTGGCCCCACAAAGGTGTAAGCGAATCCTGCAAGTACCGGGCCGATGGCCCATCCAAGATCCTGAAAAAGCGTAATGACCCCCGCAATCGTACCATCGTTGTCGTGTTCACGATCGAGTGAGTGTAGCCAGGACCAAAGTGAAATGCTGGCCATTTCGTCTCCCGATGTTGCAAGAAACCCAAAAAGTAAAAAGAGCCAACCGAAGTCAAAGCCAAGGAGTATACCGGATACCGCGAATAAAAGCAGACCGAAAAAGACAAGAGCTCGCTTATCACTTCTATCGGCAAGATGTCCAAAAAGGAACCCGAGCAGTACAATCGAAAAGTCGAAGATACCCAAACCAAGACTGAGTAGTCCCGCATTCGCCTGATGAGCGATCACGAGCGGTACGACAAACCAAATAGCACCGTAGAAAATACAACCGACGAAAGAGACGAGGAGTAACATACCACTCGCTGGGTTAAGGCGTTTAAGCGCTCTAAGTGTCGTGTGAAGAAAATGGCGACGAATAAAATAATGGTGCGAAGATACTTTCTTCTCCTTGTGAACTGAAACATAATCTTCCGGACTAAAAAAAAGAAAAAACAACGAGACGAGGAGAAGTACGAAGATGACAGATCCCATAATTTCAGGTTTTTGTGTCAGTACCAAAGGAAGCGCAATGCTTGCAAGTACCACACCGATTGACCCCGCTACATCTCGAACTGAAATGAACTTACCCGCTATGTCCTTAGGAGCATGCGAAAGTACATACGCGTCAACGCCTGGTCCAAAGAAAAGCCAGCCAAAAATACTAAAGAGTAGACTAAGAAGATAGGTTATCCTCGTAAGCCCGAATGTAAGCGTAATCGCGGCAAACAAAAAGAGAAGAGTGGTTATCTTCAAAAATCTGCGATAACCAAAGCGGTCGAGAAGATGTCCCGCTGGAACATCGAGAAGAAGCTGCACAAAGGAGCAACTTCCCATCAGGAGACCGACGACCCACAAAGGAAAAAATTGCTCACCGAGAGGTGAGATAAGGGAGTAATGCAAACTCCCTCCGAATTTAAACAACAACAAGAAAAACCAAAATGGCAAAAAGCTTAGAAGAGCGTTTGCGAGTGAGCGAGTGTTTGCTGTTGAAGTGGAAGACATGATGGGCTTATGAATGGTGCTCCTAGCTGGAATCGAACCAGCATCATCTCCTTCGGAGGGAGATATCCTATCCATTGAACGACAGGAGCGTCAGGCACCTGCCCGACACGCTTCGCTGTCGATGCGGGCGGGAGTCGGGCAGGTATCCATTGAACGACAAGTGCGCACGACTATCTTATCTCCTCAGTCGGGAAATGGGAACCTCTTTTAGTTCCGTTGTCCGACTTGCCTTTTGACTCATTTTCTTCTATCTTTTGCGTGGGCAGCAAATTTAGTAGAAATTATGAACGAAGATCAACTAATTATGCACGTGGAGGGAACCATCGTATTCTCTTCTGAGGGGTATACGAACCAGGCAAGGGCGGAACAACAAGGGAACCGAGAGGAGCCGGGAAAACCTTCACCTCTTCATAATACAAACAGCAATCAGGCTCTTTTTGCGGCGAACAAGCCTGCAAGGGAGTGGAGGCAGAGAAAACTCAATGAGGATAGACGCCGAGTACGGGGACTTGAAATTCGATAACATATAAACATATAAAAGAGACGACAAATGCAAAAAGCGACCACCGGTGGTGGTCGCTCTTTTTTATCTTTTCATCGTCTACATTCTACTTACTACTCGCTTCGCGCTATATCCCCTGCTTCTTTAACTCTTCAACAAGCTTCTTTACGTCTTTCGAGAGCTTGCTTGGAAGGTCAATGACAATTTTAATAAGTAAGTCACCACGACGGTTCCTGTCGATGGGCACTCCTTTCCCTTTGAGGCGAAGCATCTCACCCGGTTTAATACCCTCGGGAATCTTAACCGTCACATTACCATCGAGAGTGGGAATAGTGTATTCATCACCGAGTAACGCGCTTGAAAGTTTAATCTGCAAATCCATAAGGAGATTACTTCCTTCTCTTTGGAAGAGAGCGTGCTTTTGTACATGTACCTTCACATAGAGATCTCCTGCAACGCCTCCTTGTATTGCCTCACCTGCTCCCCCGAGACGGATAACTTCTCCATCTTCTATACCCACCGGCACCTTAACGACAATCTCCTCCTGTTTTCGATTAACTCCAGCACCGTGACAGGTGCCACACTTCTCGGAAGGTACTTGGCCCCGTCCCAAACAATCATCGCAGGTCTTGGTGGTCTGGACAGCTCCGAAAATAGAACGACGACTTTCACGAATTTTGCCCTTACCATTGCAAGTTTTACAGGTCTCCAGCTTCGCGCCCGGCTTTGCTCCGCTTCCTTTACAGATATCACAGCTACTCGTCTTATTTAACAGCATGCGGCGTTCAACACCGAAGATAGACTCGGAGAATGAAAGCTCAATATCGACGGAAATATCACGTCCGCGTCTCGCGCGCTCTCGTTGACCACCGAAGAAGTCACTGAAAATATCACCGAGGTCAAATTCAAATCCATTCGCGTTCCCGCTGAAACCTTGCCCTGAAGCAAAGTTACTGAAATCGAATCCTTCAAAGCCTTCATGTCCGGCTCCAGCACCATTACTCGCGCCCCCGGAAAATACTCGGCCATAGGCATCATACTCCGCGCGCTTTTTCTCGTCCGAAAGCACGCTGTACGCCTCGTTCACTTCTTTAAACTTCGCCTCATCACCACCTTTCTTATCGGGGTGGAATTTATGCGCCATCGTACGAAACGCCTTTTTAATATCGTCTTGCGAGGCTGCTTTTTGGATACCGAGAAGGTCGTAGTAATTTTTTGACATAGCTATACGAAAATACGAATTACACGAATCAACGAATGGCTACGAATAAGAATCGAAAATAAGTATATATCAAGAAGCTTCTACGCTAGATTGACAGAGTATACATTATGTTCTACTGTTTTGTCCAGCCGGTTTAGAAATCAACAAAAAAATGGCCGGGTAAGAGGATGGCACCAAATGAACAATTATAAATGTAACAAGGGGTGTCTTTTTTTATGCAAAAATTACTGTATTATATACACCACATCCTTCCGTTCCACGATGACCTTCCAACCGCTACGCTTCGCGTGAGCGTAGAGCTTCGCGTTCGGATTAAAGCACATCGGCTCGTCCACCAGTTCAAGGAACGGAATATCGCTCTCGGTATCCCCTACTCCGATTGAACCTTTAAGCGAAAGCTTCTCTTTCGCAACCGCATGTTGAACCACAGCAGCTTTATTGAGCATAAAGGTCTCCTCGGTGATTTTGCCGGTGAATCGCTCTGTGGGTCCCGTCTCATACATAAGACCGTAGACCTTATCGAAACCAAGACGTTTGCAGAAATGATCCAGAACGCCTTTCGGTGAATGCGAAACCGCAAGCAAAAAATAATCCTTCTTTTTAAGATCCTTAATAAGGTCACGGGTGTAGCGATAGACACGGTCCTTCTGTTCAGCTACTACCTCTTCAGCAACGCGACTAAAATCGGCGTATGCGACACCCTTAATGTTCTGCATGAACACTTTGATAATCGCATGGATATATGCGTCATACTCACCTTTCCGGTCAAGCCATGCCAGTCTTTGCCGTGCAAAGTCCTGCGCCTTTTGCTTGCTAAAGATTCCCTCTTCAATGAGGCGGTCAACAATTTGGATAAGAAGACTTGAGCGGAAAATAGTTCCGTCGATATCGAAGATAGCTACCTTTTGCATATAAATAGTATACACCAGAGAGGACTAGCGTAACTTAAGTAAATGTGTTACCGTTTTACTAGAACCTTATGAAAAAAATCTTCCCTGAGTACCCGAATCTACTCCTCTACGCCAGTCAAAGCTGGAACCTCGGATTAGCAGCAGAAAGACTACAGGCACGTTGCAGAACGATCAGCACCTTTTCAGATACAGCGCTCGCTTCAAAGTTCATTACATCATATGGAAGTGAAATTGACTGTGTGATTCTCATTGTGCCGGCGAAAGAGATTATGAAGACTCCTTTTGGCATTTTGGCGATTACATCGAAACCCATGGCGAAATTAGTCGCTGCCATTACCAAGAAATCGATCTTCTCAGCGATAATCAATCCCATTACATTCTGGGAGGTGTTTGATCATACCCATCTCTCCGCAACTAAGATTGCGTTTAATCAAATGGATCGAGCCGTTGGTCCATGGCCGTCAAAAGAGAGACTGTACATGGACCTCGATTGGTCAGCCGTCTTTTCCATAGTGCAAGGTTTCATGCATGAGCGTGGCGATCACACACCGTGAAAGTACCCTGAACGAATTCACAAAACGCCGATCCAATCTTGGAGCGGCATTTTTTATGCTATTACATCTTAATAACTTTTTCCCAAGGAAGACCTTTTTTCCCAAAATGACCATAGGCGGCAGTCTGCAAATACCACGGTTTCCTGAGGTCAAGACGTTCGATAATCGCAAGTGGCCGAAAGTCAAAATGTTTCTTCACCAATGGCGCAAGACTCTTCCCTTTCTCGTCAATCGCGTGAACCATAAGCGGATCAATGTGGCCGATAGCATACGCGACAGAAACGAGACAATCTTTCGCGTATCCGTTTGCAACCAAATTTTTCGCCACAAACCGACACATGTAAGCAGCAGAGCGGTCGACTTTGGTGAGATCTTTTCCTGAGAATGCTCCTCCTCCATGACAGATAAGTCCGCCGTAGGTATCCACCATGATTTTGCGGCCAGTGAGTCCAGCATCTGCTTCGAATCCTCCCTGTACAAAACTCCCAGTTGGATTGACAAGGACCTCGATTCCTTGAAGCGACCCTATAATCGGAGCAATGATTTTCTTCGTAACGACATCGGTCACCTCGTCGTGCCCGACACTCTTGTCGTGCTGAGTAGAGACAAGCGCTGTGGCAATCTTGTTATCAAGAATGGTGATTTGGGTCTTACCATCGGGCTTGAGCCATTTTATTTCCTTTTTCTCTCGCGCCTCCTGAAGTCTTCGAGCCATCTTGTGTACTAACACAACACCCTTCGGTAAAAATTCGGGCGTTTCCGTCGTGGCAAAGCCGTACATAATACCTTGGTCGCCCGCACCTCCTGTGTTAACTCCTTGTGCGATATCAGGTGACTGCTCCACGATAAAAACCTGGATATCTAACGGTTTGGTATAGCCAATACTTCTATACACCTGTGCAGCGATTTTCTTGTAATCCACCTTTGCTTTAGTAGTAACTTCTCCGCCGAGTACGAGATGTCCGTGGCTTCCAAACGTTTCTACGGCAACTCGACTCATAGGATCCTGCCTCATGCATTCGTCTAAAATCGCGTCTGAAATTTGGTCACAGACCTTATCTGGATGGCCATTGGTAACACTCTCTACGGTGTACGTCTTACGATCATGTATATGCATCGATTTGAAATTAATTTTTAATTTTCTAATTTTTTAATTTCTAAATAATTTCCCGATGTCTTTTGTTTAAAAACTGGAAATTGGTTATTAAAAATTAAAATCCTTCCGTCCAGGAAGAATTTGACATTGTATCTTCCCTCGCGGGCTAGATGGAGCACCGCGTTCTCACAAAACCGGTTGCCGGAGGATCCTTGAGCTAGTACTCTCCCCTCTCTCTTGATATATATTCAGTTGTGACTACATAGTATCTAACTTACGAAAAACATGCAAAGTTACACGACAACTATCTATAGTAGAACTTAGGCACTCGGTCTCTTTCTGTCATCCTCGCGGATGCGGGGATCCAGTGTTGAGTTATTTTTTAAGGACTGGATTCCACTTTAGAGTGGAATGACACCGATTGCGTAAATCCTACATATATTACACCTCTATCGTTACGGCTCCTTCACGAAGTACCTGTGGCGCTCCACTAAGAAGCGACACCAGCGTGGAAGGTTTCCCCACATACGCTCGCTTTGCCCCGATATACATATCAACATGTGTCCCAAAATAAGACTTAGCTTCCTTAATGGTTCTTGCCGGCGTCTTTCCTTCGAAGTTCGCACTCGGCGCTACCAGTGGACCGGTCTCCTTGAGCAAAGCCTGGAGGCGGGAGGAGCGCGGAAGCCTGAACGCGAGTGAACCGGTATTACGATGCAAATACGAAAACTTTTTTGCTTTGCAAGGAAAGACAACACTTACTTTCCCTGGCCAAACCTTCTTCAGAAATTTCTCCTGTACCAGCGTGACTTTGCATCCAAATACACGGAGGTCCGTAATGTCACTGATCAGCACAATAAATGGTTTCTGTGCCGTCTCCCGCCGGAACGCGTATAGGCGCTCGACCGCTTTGCGGTTGAGCGCCTTAGCCACGATTCCATAGATAGTATCGGTAGGAATAACCGCGAGACCTCCTCGACTGAGAAGTGAGCTAAGATGAGTTGAAAACATAGATGTCCTTATTATATACAAAAATACGAACGCGGGGTTCGTACTTTCGTATCGGTTTTGGGAGTTCGTATTGTTTGATTATTTTGCCGTAAACGCTCCCGCTACTCCTTCTACAACGATATCTTCACGGTAGTTAAAAGCCGGTGTGCCAATATCTTTATACAAGACTACTTTGTATGTCCCAGCAGTAACTGTAGGTCGGAGGAGTTCAATGGTTACCTTCTGACCATTACCGACGAATACCTTTTGTGCCCCGAGGATATTACCAAGCTTGCCATCTTTCTCTTCACGAACGGCAGCCCACAAAATATCTGCAGCATCCAAATTTGCGATTTCCACACGATCACCCGCAACCTGATCCACTACATGAAGATTGGTTACCGAAACGGTGCTCGTAGCAGTAGTACCAGCAGAAGAAACATCTGAGACCCCCTTAACTTTATTTGCTACTTCCTTAACCTTAGGTGTCTCGGCTTTCTTATCACCGGTAGCCTCCTTCACGGTAGCGGCCAAAGTGTCGTTAGTAGGAAGAGCGTTTCCACCTCGGCGATCTTGCCAAAATACCCCCGCGGCAAAACCAACAAGAAGTCCGATAATTAAAGCGGTGATAACCTTCGCGGAAGCACTGTTTGTCGCCGGCTCGATAGTTTCCATAGAGAAAATCAGTTATGAATAAATATTAAGAATTATGGCTGTATTGTATTCAGATTGTCTCTATTGGAAATCTTGATTTAATTGATATATATGTTATAAGTAACTTATGGTTTTGCGCACTCGTTTTAAAAAAGACATTGTCTGTGAGTTTATTCCTCCCCCTCGCCCCTCACAAAAGGTGATTATTTTCTGTAAGGGAATGCCTGGGTTACCCAGATGCCCAGAAGTGTTGGACTTCTGGTCCAAAAAAGGATACTGGGTATTTTTCCCCCGTTATCGTGGCACCTGGGAAAGCGACGGCGAGTTTTTGAGGGAATCTCCCGAAAAGGACATTCTTGATGTCATCGACGAACTTCCAAAAGGATTTACCGATCTCTGGTCCGGTAAACGCTACACACTACCGACTACAAACTCCAAACTGTATATCTTCGGCGGTAGTTTCGGCGGGCCGGCTGCGATTCTTTGTTCGCGCGATCCACGTGTGACGAAAGCGGTAGCTTTTGCCCCTGTCATTGACTGGGAAGCGCCGTCAGAGGAAGAGCCCATGGATAAACTCGGCGCATTTATTCCGAAAGGTTTTGGAAATGGATATCGATTCTCGAAAAAGAATTGGGACCGACTCAGCCACAACAAGTTTTACAGTCCACTCAAAGAGTCCGATACAATAGACGGCAAAAAACTTCTCATCTTCCACGCAAAGGATGACGAATCGTGCCACTATCCCGCGACCAAAACATTCGCCGAGAAAACCGGCGCACAGCTCATCACCCTCCGTACCGGTCGTCATTTCGGTTTCTCAAAATCCATTGAGCCGAGGTTCTATAAGGAAATCAAAAAATTCCTTAACCACTGAATTTAGCTTTTATTTACGGCCGTAAATAAAAGCTGAGTTAGTAAAATGAAGCCACCAGACCCTCATATGAGTCTGAAGGTTGAGCCTTGCTTGTTTTTACAGAGACATTGTTTCAAGAGCGAGTATTTCGTCCGCCAGTTTTTTAAACTCCATCTTTGCAACTAGTTCGCGTCCTGTTGTGATTTTGTAATACTGTTCCTCGAAAATTGCCTAAGCTCCACTGCCTGTGCTCGAAGTTCAACTGCCTTAGCATCATCAATATCATCCAAAATCTTCGCGGCTTCGCGAAGGGAGTCAACAACTTTGTCGACCACTATACCGTGCGATTCATTTTGGACCGGCCGACCATCGTCAAAGATACGACTCAAAACATGCCTGATGTTTTCCTTACCATTTTCAAGTACTTCGTGTGCCTTTTGATACGGAGGTTTTGGCGTCTCCCATTTTGTTTCGTTCATAAAAGTAGAAATAATCTTCTAGTAATCTGTAAATAAAACTATAGCGTTATTTGAGTCCCTCCGCATCTTCAACCTTATACTCCCCTATCCGTGTACGACGAAGTCCTGCGAGCGTGGCGGGAACGCCGAGTCGCCGACCGAATTCTTCGGCGAGAGAGCGGATGTAGGTGCCGCTTGTAACGTCGAAGCGGGCAGAAATAATGGGGAGGCTTATTCCTCCTTTGTTAAAGGAGGTGCCTCCGTCTTCGGAGGCGGAGGATTTTAACCACCCCTCAATCCCCTCCTTCAGAACTTCTCCGCCTCGCAGACTCGGCACCTCCTCTGGGAGAAGAGGAGGTGGGAGGGGAGGAAATCCCTCACCTTTCGGGTCCCCTCCCTTTTTCAAAGGGAGAATCTTAAGTCCAAGAAACTCCACAGAAGTTATCTCCATCGTCTTTATCGGTGTATCTACGACTTCCCCACGCCTCGCTTTTTTGTAGAGCGCTTCTCCACCCCGTTTGATAGCGGAATACGCCGGAACCGGAAGCTCAAGCTTTCCTATCATTGTCTGCAGTATCTTTTCCATTTCTTCGTTTGAGATTTTAGAAATTGAATCATTATTTGAAAATTGAGAATTGGAAATTGGTAATTCTTCAAGAATCTTCCCCGTTATATCTCCCGTATCCGTTTTTACTCCGAGTAGTATTTCCGCTTCGTATGCTTTATCCAGCTTCAAAAACTCGTGCAGTTTTTTGGTTCCGTCGCCAACTCCGATAATCATGAGTCCTGTCGCCATCGGGTCCAGCGTTCCCGCGTGCCCCATTTTGCGTATATTCAGCTTCTTCCGCAGTATACGGATACAGTCAAAGGAAGTAATGCCTTTAGGTTTATCAACAAGTAGTATATTTTGAGGTAGAATAGTAACCATATCAGCTATTTAAATATCGAATACTAAATCTCGAATATCGAAAAATACTCAATATTTTAATAGTGAATATTTAAGATTTTTTAGAAATTAGATATTAGATATTTCATTACTATGTCTCACATTAGTCGCGACGAGTTTCGGAAAGCGCTTTATAAACTGCGAACAAGCGGTTCGTTCTCCAATCAGGAAATAGACGAGGTTGAAAACGTCTTTTATGGCAGTCTACATGAGAGTGGATTTTCCGCAGGCATCAGCCCCGAGGAGCTCCAAAAAGGAATTCACTATCTGAAACACCACCCGGAAAATCACCATCTTTCTCCCGATGAAATTAAGAAACTAGAGGAAGTGCTGACACACTATCTGTAAAACACTGAAAAGGCACGGACGGAAAACATTGAACTGAACCTAAATATCACGAGTTCCGACTCGTTCCGTGTTGGTTTCGCTCTGCTTCTGTTCCGTGCCTTTCCTAAGTGTCCGTACTGCTCGGACCGCCTTTTTGAGATGACGGACAGCGAAAAAGCCTACCACACCGAGGACCAGAAGTAAGAATTTAGTTTTTAATTTTGTACCGGTGATAGCGGCAACAGAAAACTGAAGCATATTCGAGCCCGTAGAGGCTGCACCGAAATTAGAAAGCACATCACGCACTGACACAAAGACCGTAACAAAAAATACGGTAATCACAAAGATGACACAATCAAACGCCAACGGAGCAAGATTCCTCAGCATGTACAAAAGATACACACGGCGCATAATGCGCTGTCTCAGTGTACGTCGTGTTTCTGTTTGGGTAATAAAATCGTCTTGCATGTACTTAATGACTTAACGGGCTCCGCGCTTTCCGTTTCTCGATTAATTCTTTCAGTTCTTGCTTTGCCCGATGCACTCTCGCACGTACGGCTCCTTCTGAAATACCGAGAATCCGCGCAACATCAGCATGAGGCTTCCCTTCTATAAAGTGTAAGCGCATTGGTTCGGCAAGGCCTTCTGAAAGTTCCTTAAGAAGTGATTCAACTTCATCACGGTTAAGCTCCTGCTCGCGACGCTCACCAGCTCCACGATCGGCTACAAGCTCCTGAAACTCAGGATCGAGATCTGCGAGAAAATTCCCATCTCCCTTAGCTTTCTTATACGCGGTAAAGCAGGTGTTAACAAGAATGCGGTAACCCCATGACTTGAAACCAGCCCCGGGCTGAGGTTCAAATCTTCGCGCGTTTTTGTAAATTTTTACGAAGGCATCTTGAACAGCATCTTGTGCCGCTTCTTTGGTGCCTAGGATGTAATACGCCTTACGCAAAAAAGCTTCCTCGTACCGTTCGAGTAGTTTTTCAAACAGATATGGTTTATCGAATGAACGCTTAAGTAGCTCTTCATCGGACAAACCAGTTATGATGTCCTTCTTTGCGTTAGGTTCTTCCAAAAGCATACAGGGGTTTGATTACCTTATCGCAAATAGTACTCACCTTTCCTCTCCTCTGCAACTGAGTGAAGGACTCTGATGTTACACTCGCGTCGTTGAATATAGATATTGAAATATATTTTGAAGAAACGAAACTGTCCGTAGTTTACGAAAACCGCTCTCTTAACGTACACCTAAAAGAATAGATGTCCACACCTTACTCTTTCTCTCGTACGTAGAGCGTGCGATAATTAGCAGAACTACCTGCGCTCTTTGCAGGAAAAGGTCGAAGATCATTTCATCTAAATATTTACATACATGCGAAACAATTCCTCCTCGAACGGATTTCGACATCTCACCCCCATCCTCATTGTCCTGCTCGCACTCCTCTTTCTGCTTGAAGCTATGAATTTACTCACACACGCGGTCGTCGCGGTCGTGTGGCCGATACTGTTCGGACTCATTGGTCTCGTCAAGCTCGAAGAAGCTAAGTAACGCTAAACGAACGCAAAGAAAAACCCCGCCATGGCGGGGTTTTTCTTTTTCGATACCTTCTACAAAAATCATTTGTCCACAAAGACAGTAGCTTTGTTCTGTCAGTTGATAGACGTAAGGAGATTCGTATATTCGTACCCCATTCGTAATTCGTAGTGACTAGAAACTTCGGCGATCTCCACCTCTCTCACTGCCTCCACTGCCTCGATCGTTGCCACCACCACGACTGTCGAATCGTCGGGGAGGGCGGTCTGCCATCGGGCGAGCCTCGTTAACACGAAGCTTCCTTCCGTCCAAGTCTTTGTCGTTCCACATCTCGATGGCCTTGGCCGAGTCGGCCTCTTCCATCTCAACGAAGCCGAAGCCGCGTGAGCGACCACTCATCCTATCGGTGAGTACGGTTGCAGAAACAACCGCTCCAGACTGGGCAAAAGCGTCACGCAAGCTGTCGTTCGTTGTGTTGTACGACAAGTTGCCGACGTAAAGTTTTGTTGCCATGTATTGAGAAAAACTATCCTTATAACTGTCTCCGACCTCGATCACCGCATCCGCACCGAGCGGATGAAAGACCCTTCCTCAATACGGCTGCTTACGCTTCCTATACTTGAGAAAAAAGACAAATTCAAGATAGCACGATTAAAAAGAGGACGCAACGTGTATACCCTCACACTAACTTCTTGAAGAAGTTCGTGTAGGGGTATAGTATGAAAGCTGAAAAGTTGAACCTCAGAAACAGAAAGATTCTTATGAAAAATCCCTCGGCGTCTCAGACGGAAAACTGGCTGGGTGCAATCTTCTTCCCCGTTCTTTTCGGTATTTTCACCTTTGGCGCTACGTTCATTCCATTCATCGGCGCCGTTGTTGTGATGATACTGGTCTTTGGAGCAGGTTTTTTTATCACATGGTGCGACGCACCTACCGCGTGCCGGATACTTATCGGGGTAGGTTCCGCGACCGGATTTTTCTTGCCATTACTGTTCAGACACGCTTCATTTGAGGCATGTATGTGGAACCTTATCCTTTTCGGGACAGTGGTCATTCTTGGTCTTATCCTCGGACAGAGAACTTCCTCAAGGCGGACATAATCACACCCTGTGTGTTTTCCAAAGTTTTACGACTCTCGTTTCGGGAGTCGTTCTTTTTTTACAACGTGTCTTGTGGAAACATCTAGACTTGTTAGAATACCCGTATGTCAGAAGTAAAGAAAAGACTCTCAACCGAACCGTATAAAGGCGTGCGGGATTTCTATCCCGACGACTTTGCGGTGGAGAAATATATTTTCAGTGTCTGGAGTGATACCTGTCGGAAATTCGGCTATGAAGAATACACCGCTTCTATCCTTGAACCGGCGGAGCTCTACCGCGGGAAGACCAGCGACGAAATTGTAAACGACCAGACCTATACCTTTACCGACCGAGGAGAACGTGAAGTTACCCTCCGCCCCGAGATGACCCCCACCGTAGCCAGACTCATTGCGGCGAAACGCAAGACGCTCTACTTCCCTGTCCGCTGGTTTTCTCTTCCGAATCTGTTCCGTTATGAGCGTCCTCAGCGTGGGCGCCTGCGTGAGCACTATCAGTTGAACGCCGATATTTTCGGCGTCGCCGGCATAGACGCAGAGACGGAAATAGTTTCGCTCGCCTATGAAATAATGCGTTCATTCGGCGTCGCTGACGGGAACTTTGAAATCCGTATTAACAGCCGGAAGGTGATGAACTACATCATAGAGCACCTCCTTGGTCAGACGGGTGAGGAAGGCAAAAAAACGGCACAGCTCATTGACCGACGCGCGAAGATGGAGAAAGAAGTGTTTGAAAAGGCGCTCAGTGAACATCTGAAGGAAAAAGATACACTTCTTCTGACGCTTCTCAATTCCAAAAACTTTGAAGAATTCGTATCGCATCTCCCGAAAGTGCCTTCGCTTGAAGAAGCGCTTAAGGAAATTGACTCACTCAAAGCGTCACTTGAAGCACTGGGTATCATGAATGTTGTTTTTGACCAGACGCTGATGCGCGGATTTGATTACTACAGTGGTATCGTGTTTGAAGTATTTGATAAGAATCCGGCAAATCCCCGCTCGCTGTTCGGAGGTGGCCGCTACGATAACCTGCTGGACCTGTTCGGCGTGGAGAAAGTACCGACCGTCGGATTCGGTATGGGTGATGTGACAATCCACGACGTTTTGGAAACCTACGACCTGCTTCCGAAAAAGTTCCCTCCACCCGCAGACATCTATCTCTCCGCGTTTGACGCGAATTTCAAGGGTTACGTAAACGATATCGCGCAGAATCTCCGCCGAGCGGGAGTCCGTGTTGTCGTAGACTACGGAGCCGGCAAGGCGGGCACGAAAGTTGCAAATGCCGACCGCGCCAGAGTTCCCTTCTTCGCTCTTATCGGTGAAGCAGAAAAAGCTTCGGGACACATCAAGGTGAAAAATTTGGAGACCGGCAAAGAAGCTTTGCTTACGGAGGACAAAATTGCCGAATATATAAAAAGTTGATACGAATGCAACGAATTATCATGCGAATGCTACTAATCCACGAATCCCGACTCTCTTCATTCGCATATTCGAAGCATTCGTGCATTAATTTGTAGCATTCGTATCATGCTATGAGAAAAGTCACCTTCGACATCGAAACCACCAATTTCTTCACCGACACCGGTTCCAACGACCCGGCGTCTTTGACTATCGCGTGTGTATGCACGCACGATTCGGAAACGGACAAATATACAAGCTACTTTGAAGAGGATCTCCCTAAACTCTGGCCCATTCTGGAAAAGGCCGATGTCCTCATTGGCTATAATTCAGACCACTTTGATATCCCGCTTTTGAATAAATACTACCCCGGAGACCTCACCAAAATTAAAAGTCTTGACCTAATGAAAGAGATCCAGAAAGTACTTGGCCGGCGTATCAAATTAGATTCCATCGCATCCGCGACCATTGGAGACCATAAAATTGCGCACGGTTCGATGGCTAACATTTGGTGGCGCCAAGGAGAAAAACAGAAGGTTGTGGAATACTGCCTCGATGATGTGAGGATTACCAAAGCGATTCACGATTACGCACTCAAACATGGAAAAGTAAAATACCCAGATGGAAAAGTGATTAAGGAATTAGTTCTCGAAACGTCAAATTGGGAAATCAAGAATGAAACTGTTTTAACGCATACGTTACCGTTCTAGCGTACTCTCTACACTTCTATTTACTAATAATTTGTTATACTTCGTCCATGGAAACATCAAAAAACAATCCACTCACGCTCCCGATGGCAATTGTCATCGCAGGTCTTCTTATCGCCGGTGCGATTTTTGTTCGCGGAAATGAGACTTCCCCTTCAAAAGCCGTTGAAAAAGGCCGAGTAGCAGTACAATCTCCGCCAGTACTTGGAGCTCTTACCCTTAACCCTGTCGACGAGACGAGAGATCATATCAGAGGAAACCCTGGTGCTGATATCGTATTCGTAGAGTTCTCAGATACGGAATGTCCATTCTGTAAGCGTTTCCACGCGACGATGCAACAAGTGATTAACGAGTACGGCAAATCAGGCAAAGTTGCCTGGGTCTATCGACAATTCCCTATCGTCCAGCTTCACTCGAGAGCTCCAAAAGAATCGGAGGCTATGGAGTGCGCCGCGGAAGTTGGTGGAAATGCTAAATTCTGGGAATATGCGGACAGACTCTTCGCAGTTACGAATTCAAACAATAGTTTGGATCCTGGGGTACTTCCGCAGATCGCAACCGAAGTGGGGCTAAACAAAACTTCGTTTACAGACTGTCTCTCAAGCGGAAGAACGCAGGCAAGAATCAAAGTTGACCAGGAAGATGGCAGGAGAGCCGGTATTAATGGAACACCGCACAGTATTCTGGTTCTCAAGAACCCAATATCAGAAAAGGGCAGAAAGGCGATTCTGGACCTTATGGAACAATACCGAGATCCAGAGGGAAACCTTCCGGTTGAATTCTCGCTTGATGGGCTCCGCGTTAGCCTCAATGGAGCGCTTCCATTCCCCATCATCAAGACCACCATTGAAGCAATTCTCAAATAGATTTAGGAAATAAGATTTACGACATATGAAAAAGCCCGTTCTCGTGTGAGTGCGGGCTTTTTAGCATGAAAAATCGCCGATGTTTTCTTCTTACTACTCCCTATGTACTACTTACTCTCTTGAGCTTGCACCACTCGCACTCAGCTTCATCGCAAAACTCGGTCATAATCCGGCCTGACCAGACTGAATCAATAAGCGACTGGATATCTTTCTTGAGCGTCTCAATATCAACATCGGTGATAGGAAGTGAGACGATACCGCACTTCCCTTTCTTATCGGGAATGACGAACACAAGAGATGGAACAATTTCCTTACCTTTATACTTCGGATCTCCGTGGAGAAGGTATTTGTAAAATGTGAGCTGTCTAAAATAACTACCATCGGAGGACTTAGTCTCTCCTTTAATCGCAGCAACCGTCATTACCTCCTTAGTCTTATAGTCAAAGACGCGCACCGTATCTTCTATAACAAGAACCGCGTCGAGCTTGCCGTGAACGGGAATGGTCACAGCGTTCCCTTCATACGTCCCCGAAAACTGTCCTTCACTCCAGCTTTCGGTGACCGCCTTCACTACTCCGAAATGGTTCTGCAGCTCGCGCGCGATTACGTTCGCCTCTTCAAACAATTCCTTCTTCACCGCTTCTTTTTCGAAAATGGGAAGTAGTGAACGGCTAAGGTACGAAGAAACAGAATCTTTAAAAACATGTTCAATGTGTTCGACGCTTCGGTCGGTATCCGCCCAGATATACGCAAACGCTTCGTGTACTGCAGTTCCTTTCTCCGCACTCGCTGCAGGAGCCTGAGGAATCTTGAGAATACTTTGATACACGAAAGAGCTTGGACACGTAAGAAAGTGGTTCAATGCGGTCACCGACAGTCCTTTTTCTAGCAAAATTGTTTTCGCAAGATCAACTATTTTTTCTCCTTTTCTATTTCGTACGTTCGTCTCTTGTTCGTAGTTCGTAGCAAGGGAAGGTGTCTCTACGATCGGCATGGGGGCAGAAATACGCTGTACACATTTTGGATCAAGCTCATCGATAAACCGTAATGGGGTTTCCACTTTCCCACCCGCTATTTCCTCTGGAACAAGGAGTACCGCATGTTTCTTTGCGCGAGTCAAGGCGACATAGAAGAGCCTCCGTGCGTCACGGGTTGCGTCTTCGTCATCTTTCGCTTTCTCTGGGAGTACGAAATACACGCCTCGTGCTCGGCCCATCCACGAACTTTCGGTCACAAAGGGGATAAAGACGTACTCAAACTCAAGTCCTTTGCTTCCATGAGCCGTCATTGCCCTCACCTGTAGCTCAGGAGAACCAACACTCACCTTCACGCTCCTCTCTTCCGCTGAGGCCTTATACGAGCGAAGCTTCCGAAGAAGTTCTTGGGTGTCCTGAATATCACCCTCTCGTATAAGATATTCAGCAAGTTCTGTAATACCGCGCCACACTTCCATAGCGGAAGGATCCCTGATGGCGAGTTTTACGAATCCCGATATTTCAGCTGCGAACATGATATAGGCAAGAGCTCCATCGCTCGACAGTTTATTTTGAAGATGACGAAGTGCGGGAATCTTTTCCACAACTCCTTGCCTACCGCTCCGCAATGCTCGAATACACTCTACACCTCCCTCAAACGGAAGATCCCAGAGTCCCACAGCGATAGTCTTCGCAAGCGCCTCAACGTTTGTCGTGTCCGATAGATATTCGATAAGGGTGAAAAAAAGATTTCCGATGGGGTGATTAAAGATGTTTACTTTCCGCTCAGAAGAAACAGGAACGTGCTTTGACTCTAAAAAACGAATCACTCGTTCAAGGTCGCGATTTGTCTTGGTAATGATCGCCACCGTACTCCCGCTCTCTTGTGCAAGAATCTTCTGAATCTCTTGTGCAAGATATTCGAGCGTGGCGGATTCCTTCCCTCCAACAAGATCAATAGGCCGGACGGCTTCACTCCCCGACGCAGACAGCCGTATACGGAGATGTGTATTTTCTCCGTCTTCATAGTTATGTTCGATCATGGAAAATGCCCCATCGAGTAGATGTTGGTGTGATCGATAATTTTTCTCGAGTGCAATAATCTTCATATCCTTCCATGCATTTTTGAATGTACGGAAGTTTTCAACCGATGCCCCCTGAAAGCGGTAGATCGCCTGTTTTTCATCTCCAACAACGAAGAGGTTTGGTGATGTAAAGAAATCAGCCAAAAGACGAATGAGCAGGTTCTGCGAATCGTTGGTGTCTTGATGTTCATCTACAAGCAGATAGAGAAACTTTTCCTGCAAAAGACGAAGGAGAAGCGTGTCTTTTTGAAGCGTGGTTAATAGTTCTATAATGAGGTCGTCAAAGTCGATACGCCGTTCTTCCCTCTTTCGTTGTTCATATCCCGCATACACATCAGCAAACAACACTGTCCGTTCACACTTCTCGATCTGTTTTTCCGCATCTGCTTTTAGTTTCCCTTTCGTAGCGCCACGGGTTGACATAGATTCCGGATCAGCCTTGATGTGCTTGATCTGTTCTTTCGCAAACACGCGAATCATATCGGGTGAAAGTGCTTCGCGTTTGGCGTCGCTTATCGCACCAAGTATTTTCTGCACGTAAAAATCAGGATTACCAAAAGGACGAAGTGATGAAAACGATTCATCCTTTAAAATTGAACGAATAAGACTTTCAGCATCGATATCGGTCATCTGTGTCGTTCTGTCCAATTGCGTGAAATGGTCTTTGTGCTCCGCGATAACAGACGCCGCAAATCCATGGAAAGTATGTAAATGCACTTCATCAGCACGCGACCCCATGAGTGCGCGAAGTTTCTGGCGCATCGCCTTCACTCCCGCTTCGGTAAAGGTGATAGCCAAAATGCCCGATGGGGGCGTATCGGTCTTACGGAGAATCTGCGCGATACGAAGCGTCAGTACTGTCGTCTTCCCTGTCCCCGGCCCCGCTATGACCATGACAGGGCCGTCGATAGTATCGACAGCCTCCCTTTGTTTCGAGTTCAACTGCTTGTACTGAGCATTAAATACATCTTCGGACATGCACGTAGTATAGCAAATGCGAAAAAACCGGCTCTTCACCGGTTTTTTCTTATTCCGTGTCAGTTCCGCGTTGGCTTCGTTCTGTCTCGTTCCGTGATTTTAATAGCCCTGCAACTTTTTCGACTTCTTATGCTGGCGGATTTTTTCGTGAGCTTTCGCTTCGATTTGGCGGATACGTTCGCGAGTCACGCCGAATTTTTGTCCCACTTCTTCGAGTGTGTGCGTGACACCGTCGAGGAGGCCATGCCGAAGCTCTAGAATCTTTCGCTCTTTTTCTGAAAGGTCGCCGAGAATTTCCTTCACTTGGTCTCCGAGGATACGGCGGGACGATTCCTGGTCGGGAGAAAGTATCTTGTCATCATGTAAAAAGTCTCCGAGTGTTGACTTGCCGTCGTCGCCCTCATCGCCGACTGGCGATTCCAGCGAAACGGTATCTTGGTCAATTTTTTCAATCTGGTACACCTTGTCCGTCTCAATACCCATCTCGATACCGATTTCTTCCGGAAGCGGGTCGCGGCCGAGATCTTGTGAAAGTCGTCTCACGACTTGCTTGTACTTAGCGATAGTCTCCACCATATGGACCGGCACGCGAATAGTGCGGGATTGATCGGCGAGTGCGCGAGTAATCGCTTGGCGGATCCACCACGTAGCATACGTTGAAAATTTATACCCCTTGGTCCAGTCGAATTTGTCGACAGCCTTAAAGAGACCTAAGTTCCCTTCTTGAATGAGATCGAGGAGTGTGAGGTCAGGCGAGCGTCCCACGTATTTTTTAGCAATCGAAACAACCAAACGGAGGTTCGCTCGAGCAAGAAGATTTTTGGCTTCCATGTCTCCCGCCTGAATGCGCTTCGCGAGCTCTTTTTCGTCTTTGGCGTTGATGAGGGGGTATTGTCCGATTTCCTTGAGGTACATCTGAATCGAATCATAGGATCCTTCACTACTCTTGCCGAGGTAGACATTTTTCTTTCCATGCGGTTCCGCGACTTCTTTCTCAAGCATTCCACCACCTTCGAGTACGTCAATACCCGCTGTTTGGAATTTGGAGTAAAGTTCATCGAGGAACATGATGTCCTCTTCGATGGTAGGAAATTCTTTCAAAATGTCGTTATAGGTGATGAACCCGCGATTCTTACCCTTTGCGACAAGACGATCAGCACGTATATCACGCTCCTTACCTTTAGCCATTTTCTCGACAGGTTTTGATGCAACCTTACTCTTTATAGGCTTCTTTTTTGGAGCAACCTTTGCTTTAATGGCTTTTTTCTTCTTTTTGAGGTCTTTTTTCGCTTTTGACATAGTGGCGATAGTATATCTTAAATAGCGGTAACTGCAACCGTCCGAACATACGAAGAAAAGAGTGGGTTCCAAAGAACCTGGGGCTGCTTAAAAAATGTAAGAAAAAAGCGACTTGAGATGCTACCCAAGTCGCTCGACACAATGCGGTACACTACTCGACCCGACCCAACTCCGCAAAACCATGAGTGACTAAACCGCAATCGCCAAACGCTCGCGAACGAGCGTTTGGCCCCAAGCAAAGGACGTGATACCGCACCGGACACCACTCAACACGACCGCGGATTGACATAATTGCCATGCCTCCGTAAACGAAAGCACGGCCCCGTACCGTAGAACTCAGTGCAGAACAACTGGACACGAAGCCCGAGCCCACCATGCTGTGCCATACCTAAATGTGTCAGCCGATTCGAAAATCGACTGACACCCGAACGCTACAAATGAACAGAGGACAAAACAAGACCCTGCAAAACAATACGGCAATCGCACTCCAACCGAAGTCGGAGTGCTCCAAGCTGTAACGCTCCGGACCCTGCAACACTTGACGATACCGGACATGACCGCAGAATACACCACCGAAATAAACGGGAGGTGAAATCCACCTCCCGTTCCCAGACAGGACACAAACGTACAATGCATAACCCTACTGAACCTTACCGAACTGGACCGAAATATTCCGCACCTGCTTCCAAGTTTGGACCCGGACTATTCACCTGCATATCCTTTCGGTTGCTCCGTCCACTGCCAGCTCACTGCCTCGAACTTCCCGTACGCGCCCCGTTGCTCGGCCGAGAAGAGACCTATCCCGATATCGCGCCCCGCACTGCCGACGAGCCTCTGGATAATCTTCTCATTAAGCGGCGCCGAGAATGAGATGAGCGCCTCACATGACCAGTCGTCAAACTGGGGGCAACGAACGATGCCCATCTCGCGTGAGTTCGGCCTCGCGTGACGATTGCGGGAGTACACACTCCAACCGGAAGTGCTCGAGAGTATGAGATATCCTCCGATGATGCAGTATTGACTCACCTGATCCACGAAGTGGCCACTATGCCTATCCTGATACGGCCATGCCGCCATGCGAACCGCGTGCTTCAGCCACCTGCCTGGCACCGCGATACACCCACTGCGAGTGTCGCGGACAAGCAAGTCAGCTAAAGGTTGCTTTGAGATCTTGATGATCTGTTCACGCCTGGTATGGTCCGTTATCGGATGCATAAGAAGCGGTGTGACTCCCCGTAGGTGAACGAGGAGGTATTTCTTTGATATCGGTGCCGGTAGCTTCATAACGGAGCTCCGAACCGCGTTGGGAACTGGCATTTCTGCCATAACTGTTTTTGTGTTCATAAATCAATGATCTGTCCAAAACCAACATGCAGAATAACACGTTTATATAAATACGTCAACTTTCGTATAAAAAGGCGCCATCCGAAGCCGGACAGCGCCATATGATCCAAACACCGGCGAGCATTGCAACGCGATACTATTCAGAACGCTAACTAACACAAGAGCAATTTCCCGCTCCGATGTAGCATCGGAGCGGGACCCGCAACAGAAGTAACCGCACTCCGGAATACCTTGCGATACAGAGCCTAGCCCCGCCGGACCGAAATTGCCACCCGTCTTCGAAAAAACGGGTGGCCACGGACCGTACCCGGTTCTACCCGACAGGACATTAGAGTACACAACAAGAACCAACACCACCAGAATTTCCTGCCAGCCGTAACCGGCTGACAGGACCCGGACGCTACTCGAGAGTTCAGGACAGGACCTGACTGGACAGAAACGCGCGTAACCGTAATTCCAGGCCTCTGCGTGCAGAGACCTGGTCCGTGCAAAACAGCGGAATGCACTGGCGGACAGAACAGTATCGAACCGAACCGTACTATAGGCTAACAGGAACTTAATTCCCCAAACTCCCTCATCGAGAGTTTGGGTCCGAGCTTCACGGGACATTGCGACACGATGCGACTGCTAGACGCATCTTTCCAGAAATTCCTATCCTCCCGAGAGAGGTAGGATCCGAACAAAAAAATCTTCTGACGCACAAGACCAGACCTGACTGTAACTGAGACGGCACAAACGCAACTGTCGAGTCCTTGTAGTAAGGACTCGACCCTGACCATGCACAACTCCACAACGCCAGACCGAACGGGACAGGGACTAAGCATACTTTTGCGCAATTTCCTGTCCGTTCTAACGAATGAACAGGACCCACACTCAACCTCACCCAACAGAACATTTGAGAGCGACGACGCAGAATACCTTACCATAGTGAACAGTTACGCCGAAGCGTACCTGCTGTTTTTCAATGCTCAAATGCTAACTGCAAAGTAACACGAAAATCTATTTTAGGCAAGAAAAAGGCGTCCCGAACGAATCGAGACGCCAGCCATAAAGAAGACAAGCCCTGGGCACGGTGCGGAACAATACCTCACCGAGCATAACCTTAATTTGAGTGCTCCGACACATCGAAGCACTCACCCTACCGCGGACTTGCATACGAGAAGAAACCCAACCTTGCTAGTGAGTACCGAACCCAAAAGAACCACTGTGTGCGACACCGTATCTACCGATGCCTGGCAAGGCAGGCATCGGTCCTACACCCTACCGCTCTCTACCCCATGGTACCTAACACCACTGAACACTACATCATCGAAACGAAGTCTGAACGCCGATTGAGAATCGGCGTTCACCCGTACCGAACCATACCTTGCAACAATCCACAGAACTGAAACGCGCAGCAGATGACAGGACCGAAATTTGTCGTCCCGATTTGTTCATCGGGACGACATCCGTACTCTGCGACACCGGTCATTACCTGACAGGTGCACACGCTACGTTACAGGACCATAATGTGCTATCTCGATGAAGCATCGAGATAGCATCCGCACCACTATTGGCCGGACAATAAGATACTCTGCAACACCCGAGAATTGAGATCCATAATTTCACCGTCCCAATAGTACATCGGGACGGTGACCCAACAAAACCATACCTGACAGGACACCGCGATACTGCAGAACACAGGAGAGGACACTGACTTACCGTAACTTCCCAGACCCTCGCAAGCGAAGGTCTGGGACCCAACCATACCGGATAACGCCGGACAACGCGCCACTCTACTACACCTGAACGCAATCGCCCATCCCGATCTTAATCGGAATGGGCTCCGAGAAAAACCGTACCGTAGAATACACTGCCTTAACACACGAAACGGTGACATACGGAACCGCATTATTCTGCTTCAACCGAAGTCAAAGCAGAACCCACACCGGACATGAATTCACCGTACAACACCCTACCCCACTTAAGATGACAAGAGAGCGATAGGTCGCCCTGACCGAAACCAGAGCAACCCCCTACAGAACAGCGCATCGCCACAGGATTGCACGCGCTACATAACCAAGCCGGAGCGCAAAGGCTGTCCCGATCGAAATCGGGACGGTCCCGAAGCAAACGGCACGTTTGCGCACACTTGATTACAGAACTTGAATGCAACATGCTGAACTGAGGCACTGCGTATATACCGCTCCGACCGAAGTCGAAGCGGCTTCGCACGCTACGCTACCGTGCGGGACACAAACAGACGTTACACCACTCTACGTAACCGCGATACATCACGCGCTCACTGAGCGCGTGATGCCCCCCGCCGCACCAAGCGACACTAAACCCCGACGGACAGAGGCTATCCTGAACGTGCCACAACTGTCATGCACCGTGAGATGCATGACATCAGCGACAAGCATTACCAGGCCTGACAGAGACACGCCTTGCAGTACGTTTCCTAGCCTGACCTAATCCTGCGAAACCAGAATTTACCACCCCGACCAGAGTCGGGGTGGTACCCGAGGAAAGCATTAGCTGACCTGACATAAAGACGGAAAGCCCCACCTATGCTTACTGGGCCGAACGCTACCAAATTTAACTCATTTTCAGTTGACAATGAGCTACTAACGAATTTCAAAGTAACACGAAAATAGAGATAACGCAAGATTCGCAATCCTGCAAGAAAAAAGGCGTTTTGAGAAAACTCAAGACGCCGTCGATTGACCTGCAATGGAGATTACTTTCCAAACATCCGCTTCACCTCCGCTACCGCCTCGGCGAAGCTTTTGCCACCGTCGTAGTATTGGCGAAGCCCTTCAGAGAGCCGTGGCCAAACGATCTTCCGAAACTGCTGTGAGATAAATATGATAGCCCCTTTATCCTTCGGACTCCGAATGTTCCGCCCCATGTGCTGAAGTGACTTGATCCCCACGCGCCATTGTTCAAGTTTGAAATGAGTGCTTTCACCCCACTTCCTCACCTCGAACACACTTGCTGGATCATCCGGCCTGCTGTATCCAGGACGAAGATCGAAGATGACCGGCGCGAGGCCGTCAGGAAGATCGAGCCCTTGCCCGAAGTTCGTTTCCGTACCGACCAGAGTCATACCGAGACCATCTTTGAACTCCTGCGCGGCAGTCCGAGCCATTCGTTCACCGCCATAGCTCACAGTGTCGAGACCCAGATTCGTCGAGTGAACCAAGAATTGATCACGCTCATCGTTTGAGACGACAATGACCAGACTCCGAATCCCCATGTCCGCCCACTCCTTGCACGCCTTGACCATGCTCTTGAGCGCTTTCTTCAGATCATCGGGCTTCCGGTTCTTCGTTGAGAGGTCCGGCGTATCGGACGGCATGAAGATCTTGGCGTTCTGTGGAGGAAAGCTTGACGGAAGCGAGAGAAACTCTCCTTCTTCCATTCCGGTTTCCCAACCGAACGTGTCTTTATCCCCGACAGTAGCCGAGAAGGCCGCGTACTCTTCGCCCAGTATTGAGCGGATGATAGGCGCCACTGTGTGTGCCTTAATCACCAGCTTATGCTGAACGCGCTTACCCTCCGCGAGTTCCTGCTGATGAAAGGCGTAGCTGTAGTTCATCCTTTTCCGTTTCAACGTGTCGAGCGAATACTCGAACGAGTGAATGTACCGGCGGATATCCCGCACCAGCACCTCCACTTGGCGAAGTGTTAGGGCCTCTTCCACTTCATCGACGGCCCCTTCACCTATTGCTTTGATGAGCTTATCTCCCAGCCTCGCCGGATTAATCGCTTCAAGCAGACCCATGAGCTCGAGGATTTCTCCATCCTCAATGATGGTCGGCTTCCACGCAGCCTTCTTCTTAACGATGTCAATCATGCGTTTCTGAAACTTCGCGAGAAGATCCGTCTCATCGACCTCAAGTCTCTCGAGTAGTTTGACGGCTCGACCGAGGTGATAGTCACTAATCTCGTAAGAGAGCGTGCGACGAACCACGTCGCCCATTAGGTGCGCTTCGTCAATGACGAGCACCTTCGGCTTCTCCCACCGCTTCGTGAAAAGCTGAGAGAAGAGATAATACGCAAAGGTGCAGAGCACGATTGGCGCGTTCATAGCCTTGTGGGTGAAGTGATAGTACTGACAGCGCTCCGCGTCCTTCTCGTGCGTCTCCCCCGTTTTGAGGTTGACGCGATGCGGACAGTTCCGCAGGAAAGAGCAGGCGATTTCATCCGCGCGATATTGAACATCTTCCGGCTTGGTCTCAAGCGAGAATCGTTCATCCGCGTTGTCCTCGTAGTAGTAGCACGGGAAATCATGTTTACCCACCACGATGGCGAGGTCGAGATATTCCCGATAAATCTGCTGGAGGATGGTCTTGTTCGGCGTGATGAGAAACAGCGGTTTCTTGCCCGCGTTTGCCGCGGCCTTCAGAATGGCATACTCGACGGCAGTCTTGCCGTGGCCGGTCGGCATCTCAATGATGGACTTCGGATGCTGTGCCCAGAATTCGAGAACCTGCCGCTGTTGCGGGCGCATAACGCTGTGCTTCTCTGACGGAAATGCCGAACAGAGTTCGGCAAAGGTTTGTCTGCTCATAATCAGTCTTCGGATGTTTGATGTTTGGTGTTCCCTTGTCAAAATCCACTCCCGAAGGAGTGAACTGGAGTCTTAGCCCCGTGCTAATCCTCGACGCACACTAACAGGATTTCTCGTCTACGTCAAGGTTTGGTTACGGGTCTGTCATTCCCTTGGAAAAGGGAATTCAGTGCTGTAGTCCAAATATAAAAAGCGCCTCGACGAATCGAGACGCTTATTCCTGACCCAACAAAAGAGCACCTCACATTGGATGAGAATACCCGAACTGACAATACCCGACCGAGAAGGACCAAAATTGAAGCGTTCCCGAAAACGAGAACGCTTCCCCGCACAGGACACTACCTGACTGCACTGAAACCAACCACTCCGAAATTGAAGCGTCCCGACGAATCGAGACGCCTCATCCGGACTCGAGCATTCACAAACGAACAGGACGGAACCTGACTGAACGACGCCGCATGCCACCTCAATCGGCATTCCGCTTTAGAAACGGAATACCCCCGTACCTTACCTTTGAAATGAGAGGCAAAATTCGAGCATCCCGACTAATTCTCGGGATGCTCGCCTGACAAAGGTGTACCATGATTGAGCGAGCCGGCGAAAACCGACTCGCTCCCGAACAGAACTCTACGTCACGCCTCCGAAACAAACGACTGCCTACGGGGCGATACAAAACAGGTGCATACGAAGACTTGCCGTAATTGCCGAACACCTTCGAAAAGGCGCTCGGCTCCACACCGAACCTGTTCTCGCAGGACACTACAACAGAAATGTTGGCTTGAGCTAACTCATGCAAGCCACACGGCACATCTGATGACCTCAACTGAGCGAGCCGGCCGAAACCGACTCACCCCCGAACGTAAACAGACAGCTCTGCACGGGACAATAGCGCACCCAACCTAAACCGACACCACCTGACCATAATTACCAAGCTCCTACGAACAAGAGCTTGGTTCCCGAGCGTACCAAGAAGCGCGAAACAGAACAGTTGACTGCGAAACATGACTTTAGAGAACCACAATTGTCGAATCCGTGCTCGCACGGATTCGACCCGAGGAATGACTCAAACAAACATACTGGACTGAACGGAACTTTACACTTGTGTGCCCCAAAATAGGTGACCGCAATCACTGCGACAACGAATTGTCGAAGTACGAAATACCGAGTGCAAAGTAACACAGAAATATAAAAACGGCAAGTCTCGTGAAAGACCTGCCGTATGACTACATTACCTGACCTTACCCTACCCAACCGTACCTTGCCTCAAAGAACAAGACCTAACCGTGCCACATTCTCCCGCCCCTCTTGCGAATGGCGGGACCCGTGCCATAATCGACCTTACTGAACCTTACCTAAGAGGAACCGGCGGAAGAATCCTCTGCCGAAACTTGACGAGCACTTTCGGAAAAGTGCTCGTCCCATGCTGCAGTTCAGATTACTACGCGTCACCTGACCGCGCGAGACGCTACGTTACCGCACTGTAGCGAGCCGATTGTTATCGGCCCGCTCCCGAACAAAACCCGACACCACGTTAGCCCGCAGAACTGAACCAAGCTTGAGCGTATTAGTGGACAGCTCCGCTAGGAGCTGTCCAACCGATACCTTTTCATAACGCACTGAACAGTGGATTACAAAACGGGACACTGCACCACCGGACCGTAATCAGTATCCCGACTTTCAGCGGGATACTCCGGTACCGAACAGGACAGGGCCATACTTAGGAACACTCAAAATGAGCACACCTGACTTGACCGTACCGCAATTGCCAAACTTCTGCGAACAGAGGTTTGGCTCCACACAGCGCCTGTGTTCACAGGACTACAGGGTACAAAACCTGACGATTGAGTACGACAGGATACGAGACCGAAATGGTCGGCGGAAATGCTTTTCCGCCGACACCGACAACAGACTGAACTCTGTCAAAAAAAAGCGGAGGTACCGAAGCACCTCCACATGACTGTCACTTCTTCGTCGTTACTCGGTAGCTACCGGAGCCGGACTGAGTCCCGCCACGCGTTTTTCGAGAACCTTACTCGACATTCGGCCGTTGTCCTCCGTCTTCGGAGCATGCTTCTCAGCCTGGCCGACGTACTTGATTTCAATGTCGTCATTGATCGGTTCGATCTTGATTACTTCGAACTTCGAAACACGAAACTGTCCGTAGGAACCGGGCTTGTTTGGGGCCGAACCGCGCCAGTCGCCGAGACCGGATTTTTCGCCGGCCTTCTGCCAGAGCTGGAGCACGGTGTCGTCAGAGAAGTCAGGGTCCTTGAAGGTGAACTCAATCTCGCACGCCCACTTCGGAATTAAAGGGCGGACCGTACGATTGGACCCCTTGGTCTGTTGGTTGACGGTACGACCCGCGTGAACTTCCCACGGAGTGTTCGCTTTCGCCTCCTCCTCCCCCATCGGCAACGCCTCGGTCGCAACTTCCCCGTTCGCATCGAGCCCCTTGAAGGCATAGAAGCGTTTGGTGAAGGTCACGATGCTGGGGATTTCGGTTCCGCCACCTGACTTGGTGATGGCCGACGTGCGCTTCCCTTTCTTGACGGAGATGTGCTTCCCGCCGTTACAGAGGGTGGCCATGAGGTTGTCCATTGGCCAGCCCATTTCACCGTTCGGTCCGCGATAGAGCTTGGCCTGAGCAACCACAACATCTTGGATGTCGCCGCGCTTGGGCGTTGCCGCTTTTTTGCCGCCGATCTCTTCAAGTGTACCGAGAAGCATGGGGTTTTGGATTGCTGCGGTTACTGAATCCAGTAACATCCGCACTGTCTTCTGCTGTCTTTCTGCCATAATTACCCTTACTTAATGCACCGAATCGCCGAAGCGAGCCGGTTTTGTTATGTAGTTGTCGAAGAGCTATAGATTCGGGCCGAAAAGCCTTGTCTGTAAGCCCTTGTTCACAGTGTGTGAACAGTGCCAAAAGCACACGCGATTAGCTCGACCAAACTAACAGAGATACGAAATTTTGTCAATAGTACGTAGTAAAGCAGGGTACCGTGTAAACGAGTTAAGAAGTCGTAGTAAACCGGTGGGATTTGAGGGCTCCCAATTTTTGGGTGAGTTCTTTACACTTTGCCAGCAGGGCTTGCGTCTCTTCTTTATTCCCGTCGTGCTCTGATTTGGCCAGTGTGTCCATTGTCTCAGAAAGAAGCATCGTAATATGCTCTTGTTCCAAATGACGAAGAAGCTCCTCTTCCTCACTTACACCGGGCGAGGTATCCCCGTAGAGCGCTTCGGCTTCAAGCAAGAGAACATCAGCAAGTGCTTTATAGTGCTCTACTTTTTTATCGAATACCTCCTTTTCAAAGATGCGGAGAAGTGCAGTCTGTAACCGCTCGAACAACAACGTATTCTTCTGCGACTCCGAAAGAAGATAAATACTAAACACCCTCCGTTCAAGTGTATTCGAACGAACCGGTGCGGTAGCTTTACGTAATTCAGGTATTTCTTTTTCTCCAGCGACAGCCGGTACTTTTTTAAACGCCTCCCAGAGCGCATCTTCCCGAAGACCGCTTTTCTCGGCGATTACTTTTATAAAATGGGATTGCTCAACAGGAGAAGTGAGAAGGCGGAGAAGCGGAAGTAGCGTCTTCTCAATCGCGAGCGCACGTTCCCTTCCCTCCTTGGAAGCATTGATAAGGTTAAGAAGAAGAAAATCAATAACGTGCTTTGATTCTGTTACCGCCCTGTCCCATTCCTTTGGCTCCTTCAAAATAAGTTCAGCGGGATCTTTGCCTCCCCCGATCGCAATAACCTTCACATTCATACCAAGGGCGAGCGCCAGTTTTATCGCACGCTCGCTTGCTCGCACACCCGCACTATCCGCATCAAACGAAAGCAAGAGATTTTCGGACAGTCTTTTCAGACGCACAAGTTGTTGTTCGGTGAGTGCTGTCCCCGAAGATGCGACAGCATTCTCATGACCAGCTTGATGCACCATAAGAAGGTCCACTTGTCCTTCAACCAGTATCGCCGCGTCCTTTTGTCGTATCACGAGTTTCGCGCGGTCAAATCCATACAGGACTTCGGACTTATTGAAGAGCACGGTCTCGGGGCTGTTGATATATTTGCCTGTCTTTCCATCATCAAGTCTGGGGAGAATACGTCCTGAAAATGCGATAACTCGTCCCGCACTATCCCGAATCGGAAACATAATCCTCCCCCGGAAAGTATCATAGTATTTCTTAGGACCTGACCCTGTGTGCCCTACAGAATCGGTTTGGTTGGCAATTTTAATCAAGCCGACCTTTCCCATTTCTTCCGGTGTAAATTTTTCCCGAGTGAGATAGTCGAATAGTTGCCTCCACTCCGCGGGGGCAAATCCTACTCGCCAGTCTTGTAGCGTTTTTTGGGTGAGACCTCTTCCGTCTATGTACACCTTCGCTTCAGCTGTAGCCCGCAATGTTTCTTCATAAAATCTCGTCGCTTTTTCGAGACAGAGATACAACCGTGCGTATTCGCTCTGTACCTTTGGATCAAGCTTAGTCAGGGTGACTCCCGCACGTTGCGCGAGCACCCGTAAAGCACCAATAAAGTCGAGTCCTTCAAACTCCTGCACGAACGTGAAAATATCCCCCTTTGCCTGACACCCGAAACAGTAATAGGAGTTGCGAGCAGGCGAGACAAAGAACGACGGCGACTTCTCATTGTGGAATGGGCATTTAGCCTTATAGGAAGTTCCTGCACGCTCAAGCTTTAGGTACGATCCAACCACATCGGCGATACCTAATCTTTCTTTAATTTGTTCAACCGGAGTGGACATATAGTGAGATTAACGACCTGTGGATAGCCTTGATTTTTTCTCAATTTTGGGTGTATAATGCACTTGATCGTAAGATCGCAGATTTTAGAGCTAAGGGGCCCCAGAAATGGGGTCCTTTGTGCTTTTTAGGGCCTCTTTTGAGCTTTCTTCGCCGTTCCAGCAGATAAAATCCCGCAGTTCAAAGATGTCGAAAATAAACAGACCTTCCTTCACCAAGGCGTTCAGCTCGCGGGAAACTCTGCCGGCTGTAGCGAATAATACAACCTTTTTACCGTTTACAAGTAGGCTTTTTATCGGGTCGGCAAAGTCGCTATCCCCGCTCCACAAAACAAACGTGTCGACATTATCCCGCAGGTCATCTATCCGCATATCCGTGCCTATCTCAACGTCAAAATTGCATTTCCTGTCCTCTATGGAGTAAATACCTTGTGCATTCATCTCCTTGAACTTATTGTTGAGAAACTCAACTGTTTCGATACTGTACTTCCTGAGCAGAGATTTCCTCATGAATTTCTTCAACAAATCCGGCGACTGCAAAGAAATACTTGAGACGTCGATTGGCAACTTCATTATCTTTACCGACTTAGTTCGTATTTCGTATTTGCATCGCTCTAACTTTTTTATTTCTTCTCGGGAGTGGGGGTCGCCGACTAGCTCTCCTTGATACCATTTTATGGAACCCACACTCTCAAAAGATTTGAGAAACTGCTTCAAACGATTTGGACTGACATGCCATTTTAATTTTTCCGACCAAGGACGGACATTGGCAAAATCAATATAGGTGTTCGTTTTGCCAACGAAAAGGCCATCCACCTTCTGCACCGTAGGCATACGGTCCTCTCTCTTTGCCAGCTCTTCAATTCTTTGGGTCTTGGGCGTGAACATGCTTTTAGCTTACTTTTTGGTAGCGGTAGTTATATCGAATAGAGTCATTGAGGAATTGCCCATGCGAGGATGAGCCGAGAAATTGCTGATACAGATGGACAGGAACATCAAAATACTGGTACACATCACCTGACGTGAACTCCACCTCTAAAATTGCCGACGATGCGTCGTAGCCGATTGAACTGATATTTGAGGATGATACGGGTGTGCGGTACATATTACTTTTCTGTGAAGAGAACCATCTCGTTGGTATCAACGAAATGGCTGTGGATAACTTCGCCACTATTCTCACAGGCTGTTTTAGCCTTATTTAAGGCCGTCAAAAAGTTACGATAGTCAGTATATTCCAGAACCTTGGCAAGCTCCCGCGATGACCAGTATTCCTTGCCATCGTTATCTACCTTTTTGATTGTCTCAAATATATTTTCTTTCATGCTTTTGTGAATACCTACGATTTCATTGCAACCAATACCTGCACCTGCACCTTTTCACGGAATATACCACTTGGTTCACAGTTCAAGAGCTTCTGCTTCAGTTCTTCCTCAAACGCTTCTATCCTATCACCAAACATTTCTCGACGCGCGAAAGAGGTAGAATAGAGATACCCGATAGCCTGCTCAAGCGACCACACTATCTCATAGTCATGTATCCATTCATCATATCCTCCGAATGGTGACTCTTCGAGGAGTTCCTCCCAATCTTTCCACTTCTCGAGAAAAGAGCCGTTTCTTCGCTCTTCTCCTAGATACTTTTGAATGACCTCTTTGCGCACTTTCTTCCACTCTTCTTTGTTGTTTGTCCAACCGGAGGTTGGATTCTGAATAAGTGCCACACCTCCTTGAGCCTCAGATACCCCATAGATTTCTTTCAGTACCTCTGCCCCATCCCTCCAATGAAGCGACGCTCCCGCTGTCGCCAATCGAAATGTCCCCATCTGTTCGCTGATATCCTCTGCCTTTCCCGTAATCCAGCGTACATTTTTTACGTTGCGCTTCTGTGCTTCTTTTTTTGCCTCCATGATCATATCCGGCTCGATATCGAGACCTACAATTTCCTCAAAATCTTTCGCGAGCGGAAGCAGAATCTGTCCGGTTCCGCAACCAAGGTCAAGAAGTTTCCCTTTTCCATTCAATTGGAAATACTTCCGAAGATAGGCGAACATCTCCTCTGGATACCATGGTCGGTACCTGGCGTAATACGAAGATGCTCCATGGAACAGCTTACGTTGGTCACCTCCTTTTGGAAAAATACTCACAACCTATAACATATCACCAAATGACCCATAACAGAATAACCCAAAACCAGTAAGGTTTTGGGTTATTCAGTCATTCGGTTATAAGTGATGAGTTATTCAGTTGATTCTTCGAACGCAGGCTCGGGGTAGAGTTCTTTCTGTAACTTCTCGATCATAGCTGCTTTCGGGCCTCCCTTGAATCCGGTTCCTGCAGGGATAAGGCGACCGATAATGACGTTCTCCATAAGACCTCGGAGTGTGTCTTTGCTACCTCGGACCGCCGAGTTGATGAGTACTCGTGTGGTGTGTTGGAAGGATGCGGCGGAAAGGAAGCTGCGACGAGAAAGAGAGACTTCCGAAATACCCATAACGAGTGAGTCTGCCTTTGCTTCTTCCCCTCCTTGCTCCTTGGCAAGATCATTTTCACGAGAGAGCGTGAGTGGGTCAACAACATCTCCGACAGAAAGCGTCGTACCTCCTTGATCCTTCACCTTTCGGCGGAAGAACATCTGACGAACAATAGTTTCAATGTGTTTTCGTGCCACAGTTTCTCCTTGCAAGTCGTAAGGCTTGGTGACTTCAGTGATGATGTATTCCTGCGCTCGTTCACGTCCGCCGTATTTGAAGAGCTCGTCGATATCAGCCGCACCGTCGGTAAGCAAGTCGCCTTTCTTCACTCGGTCTCCAACCTTTACGAATGGGATACGGTTGTAGCTGGTGACATACTCTGATTCGCTCTTCTTCTTGGTGGTCTTAGACTTATCGGCGATGTCAGGAAGTACCGAGATAACTTTTTCTTTTCCAAGATCTTTGATGTCGATAACCGTACCGTCAACTCGGGCAACTACAGCCGGACTTTTCGGAGCACGCTTCTCAAAGAGTTCCTCAACTCGAGGAAGACCCTGTGTGATATCGCCACCGAGAGATGAGACACCTCCCGTATGGAAGGTACGCATTGTAAGCTGAGTTCCTGGTTCACCGATGGCCTGTGCGGCAACCGTTCCGACAGCCTCACCTAATCCAACCACTTCGTGTTTACCAAGATCAAGTCCGTAGCATTTCTGACAAATACCCGAAATGCTCTTACAGGTAAGCGGTGATCGCACCAGTACTTCCTTCACTCCCGACTCCTGTACTTGGAGTCCATCGAGTTTCGAGAGCAGGTCCCCTTTCTTGAAGAGTACCTTGTCGTCATCGATAATGTCAGCTGCCATGAATCGTCCACGAATATTCTTACCAAGCTGCGTATCTGCACCAGAACCAGTACTCCGGGCAATCTTGATGCCATCTTTAGTGCCACAGTCCTCTTCGGTCACCATCACATCTTGGGCGACAACGAAAAGCTTTCTCGTAAGATACCCTGCTTTCGCGGTGTTAAGCGCGGTGTCAGTAAGACCTTTGCGCGAACCGTGCGTCGTGATGAAGTACTCAATCGGAGTAAGACCTTCCTTCATACAGGACAAGATTGGAAATTCGATTGTCTCACCAGCGGTATTTTGGATGAGACCCTTCATACCGGCCATTTGCGTAATTTGAGAGAACGAACCTCGAGCACCGGAATACACCATGTCGTACAGTGAACCATTCTTGTCGAGTGAATCGGGAATCAGTTTTTCCACCTCACTTTTAGCGGCATGCCAGATTTCAATATTCTTTCGAAGGCGTTCATCTTCCGAGAGAAGACCATTACGCCATTGTTCAAATGCCAATTCAGACTTTACCTTGGCTCGATCAATAACTTCTGACTTGCCTGGAGGAACCTTCACATCATCAATACCCCACGTAATACCGGAGTAGGTAGCATATTTGAACCCGAACGCCTTAATGCGGTCCATAATGGTAGGAATCTCAGCGATACCGTAGCGGTTGATGAGGTCGTCAATCAGAGCCGACATACTTTTTCGCTCCATTTCTTTGTTGATGTACGCGTAATCGTTTGGAAGTACGCTGTTGAACAAGAGTCGTCCTACCGTTGTCTCAAACACTTTACCGTCAAATGCTTTATATTTTTCCTGTTCGGTGGCGAGCACTTTGATCTTCGCCCGGAAGTCGACAACATCGAAATCCCACGCCGTAATCGCGTTGTTCGGTCTCGCAAACATTTTGCCTTCACCTTTTGCTCCGGGGAATACTTTGGTCATCCACCAGCAACCGAGCACGATATCGAGCATTTTTCCGGACACAATAGGATCACCTGAACCTGGCTTCAAAATGTTCTTGTGAGCAGCCATGATTTCACTGGCCTCCATCTGTGCTTCCTCTGAGAGCGGTACGTGTACGGCCATCTGGTCTCCGTCGAAGTCCGCATTAAAGGCGGTACACACGAGCGGGTGGACGTGGATAGCGTTTCCTTCAATAAGTACGGGCTGGAAGGCCTGAATACCTAGACGGTGAAGGGTGGGTGCGCGGTTAAGCAGTACATATTTATTTTTGATGACATCTTCAAGAATCGCCCAGACTTCGGGAACTCCTTCTTCGATAAGACGTCCCGCGCCACGAATATTAAAGGCGAGCTCTTTCTGAAGAAGTTTACAAATTACGAACGGCCGGAACAATTCAAGCGCCATGTGTTTCGGAAGACCACACTGGTGGAGCTTTAGTTCAGGACCAACCACAATAACAGAACGACCTGAGTAGTCGACTCGTTTACCGAGAAGGTTTTGGCGGAAGAGTCCTCGCTTGCCCTTCAAGTTGTCAGAAAGAGATTTAAGCGGACGTCGTTGTGACGCCGTAAGCGCGCCTGCGGCACCGGCACCATGGCGGATAGAATTGTCGATGAGTGAGTCGACAGCCTCTTGAAGAATACGTTTCTCGTTGCGCAAAATAACATCAGGAGCACTGATCTCCTTCAATTTGCGAAGACGGTTATTCCGATTAATCACGCGTCGATACAGGTCATTGACGTCTGAGGTCGCATAGCGCCCACCATCGAGCGGAACCATCGGTCGTAGCGCGGGAGGAATAACGGGGATACTCGTAAGGAACATCCACTCAGGGCGGATCTTCGCGGAAATCATAGAACGAACAAGAGAAAGTCGTTTGTTCATGCGATCGCGTTCGACAGAACTTACCTTGTCGATTTGTTCCTCAAGTGATTTTCGGAGGACATCCAGATCAAGTACAAGGAGGAGGTTATAGATTGCTTCTGCACCAACACCGGCTTCGAAAAGTGTACCGTATTTAAGTGAGAATGAATGATACTGCACTTCATCAAGCACCGCACCTTTAACGATACCCTCGATTTCGCGCTTAGTGGAAAGATACCGCTCCTTGAGAGCTTCACGATCCTTTTCAGTCGAAAGTGCTTTAACTTTCGAACGGTACTCACCTTCGAGTTCACGGAGCAAGCGGGCACATTCAGTCGGCTCTACCTTCGTGATAAGGTATCCGGCAAAATAAATAACCTTTTCAAGTTCTCCACTCGACATACCAAGGAGGAGTCCGAGGCGTGATGGCATACTCCTAAGGAACCAGATATGGGACACGGGCGAAGAGAGGTCGATATGACCCATGCGCTCACGGCGAACAATGGAGCGAGTGAGTTCTACACCACATTTTTCGCATACAATTCCCTTATAACGAACACCACGATATTTTCCGCAATAACATTCGTAGTCACGATCGGGACCGAAGATACGTTCATCAAAGAGACCGTTCTTCTCACTTCGCTGTGTACGGTAGTTAATTGTCTCGGACTTCGTAATTTCGCCGAAAGACCACTCCTTAATATCATTTGGAGACGCGAGCTTAAGGAATACTGAATCGAAGTCGTTTATATTTGAGATGGTTTTTGATTTCATAGCAATACGAATTACAAATCTTTACGAATATACGAAGTTAACGGCTTCGTTCTCGTTTGCGCTCGTAAGTGCTCGACCGCTTTGCGGGAATTTCTTCCCCCGTCTCCCCTTCCTTCTTAAGTTCAACGTCAAGTGCCAATCCGCGAAGTGTGTTAAGCAACACACTAAATGATGCGGGTGCATTCATCTGAGAAATACGTTCACCCTTCACGATAGCGTCGAAAGCGGCAGAACGACCTAAGATGTCGTCTGATTTAATGGTGAGCATTTCGCGAAGTGTGTACGCGGCACCATGACCGAGAAGTGCCCAGACCTCCATTTCACCGAAGCGTTGTCCTCCACCTTGTGCCTTTCCTCCGAGCGGCTGCTGCGTGATGAGTGAGTACGGTCCGATCGAACGCATGTGAATCTTGTCTTCAACCATGTGATGGAGCTTCATGATATACATGTAGCCCACGGCGATATCCTGACTGAATTTATCACCACTTCGTCCATCAAAGAGTTTCATCTTTCCGTTTGAGTTGATGCCCGCTTTGACCAGCTCTTCTTTAATTTCTGTGTCGGTAGCTCCGGCGAAAGGTGGAACGATAGCCTGATACCCAAGTGTACTGGCGGCAAGTCCGAGGTGAAGCTCCAGAATTTGTCCGAGGTTCATACGAGAAGGAACACCAAGGGGCGTAAGGATCATGTCCACAGGACGTCCATCGGCCATATAGGGCATATCTTCCTCGGGAAGAACTTTCGAAACAACACCTTTATTACCGTGTCGTCCGGCAAATTTATCACCCACTGAGGCGGCACGAAGTTCTGCCACTTCTATATGGATGCGTTTGATGATGCCCGATTCAAGCTTATCGCCCTTCTCGCGAGAAAATACTTTCACACCAATGATGCGTCCGCGCTTTCCGTTCTCCATGCGCTTTGAGGTATCTTTCACGTCACGCGCTTTCTCACCGAAAAGTGAACGGAGGAGTCGCTCTTCTGGGGTAAGTTGGGTCTCTCCTTTCGGGGTAATTTTACCAACAAGGATATCGCCGGGACGCACTTCAGCGCCGATGCGGACCACACCGTCTTCATCGAGATTTTTTAATTTGCTTTCACCGACGTTCGGGATGTCATGTGTCGTGATCTCCGGTCCGAGCTTTGTGTCTCGCACATTTACAACGAATTCTTCGATATGAATACTGGTGAACCGGCTATCTTTTACGAGACGCTCGGAAATAATGATAGCGTCTTCATAGTTAGAACCAGACCATGACATGAATGCGATGAGGATGTTTTGACCAAGTGCCATCTGACCTCGGTCACTTGAGGAGGTATCAGAAAGTACATCACCACGTTTCACTTCCTGTCCGAGTGAGGCCGTTGGTCGTTGATGGAACGAGGTGAAGCCATTGGTTCGTGAGAAGTTGACGAGTGGATACTCCTTCTCCTTTCCTTTCGTGCTCTTGAGTACGATGCGTCGTGCGTCAATGTGACTAATGACACCGTCTTCTTCCGCGATAATAAGCCGTCCTGTATCACGAGCCGCGGTCTCTTCGATACCTGTCGCGACAAGAGGAGCTTCAGGAGTAAGACAGGGAGTTGCTTGTTTTTGCATATTCGAACCCATGAGCGCTCGGTTTGCGTCGTCATGGTTAAGAAACGGGATCATAGAGGTGGCAACCGAAAACGCTTGGTTGGTGGCGACATCGATATAGTCGACTTCCTCACGAGCAATGAGTTCAGGCTTACCATTGAGACGCACTTCAACTTCCTCGACAAGAATAGTTCCGTCGGTGTCATATTTCGTCGCAGCGTGCGCAATCTTGAAATTTTCTTCCTCAAGTGCGTTGAGGTACTGCACTTCTTTGGTGATCTTGCCATTCTTTACTTTCGCATACGGCGTTTCGATCATACCGAAGCTGTTGAGCCGTGCGTAGGTGGACAAGCGTAAAATAAGACCGATGTTCGGACCTTCTGGTGTGTGGATAGGACAGAGTCGGCCGTAGTGAGACGGGTGAACGTCACGCACTTCGAAACCAGCACGTTCACGCGTAAGACCACCCGGACCAAGAGCCGAAAGGGTCCGAAGATGTTCAAGTTCGGAGAGAATGTTCTCCTGTTGCATGAACTGAGAGAGTTGGTTCGTAGTGAAGAATTCTTTAATACGAGCTTGCAGAGGCTTTGGTGAAATGAAGTTCACAGGAAGTGTGACATCCGATTCCACGGTAGACATGCGGTCCTGCACGTTACGCTTGATTTGTGCCATACCGACACGAATCTTTTGCTGGAAGAGCTCACCGACAAAACGAACACGACGAGAACCGAGGTGATCGATATCATCTTCTGCTGCGTCTGACGTATTGTTGAGCAAAATAACTTTGGAAACAATCGCCACGAGGTCCTCGAGCGAAATCGTGCGACGGTCCATCTCTTTTTCATCCATCGCCTTTCCGAAACGCTTGTTGAAACGGAATCGGCCTACCTTTGAAAGGTCATAGCGTTCAGGATCAAAGATAGAATTGATGAACTCTTTGGCATTTTCAACACTACCGATCTCCCCGTCTCGAAGACGTTTGTGAATTTCAATGTAGGCCTCATCGGTGGTCTTGGCGTGGTCTTTGGCGATCGTTGCTTTGATATGAGGTTCAGCTTGGGGAAGCGTGGAAAACAGACTAAGCATATGTTTCTCATCTTTGGCTCCACGAATACGAAGGAGTGACGTGACCGCAAACTTTCGCTTTCGGTCGATACGCACATACAGAGCGCCGTCAACGTCAGTTTCAATTTCTATCCAGGCGCCTCGAGCTGGGATAATCTTTGCTCCAAAATATTTCCTTCCCTTCACTTCTTCAGCAGTGAAGAATACACCGAACGAACGCGCGAGCTGCGGCACGATAACACGCTCAATACCCGAAATCACAAACGTACCGTGACTGGTCATAAGTGGAAAGTCCGCCATAAAGAGTTCTTGCTCCTTCACGGACCCCACAATTTTGTTTTTGAGTCGGACGGTTACTTTTAGCGGCGCTTCATAGGAGAGCTTATTTTGCTTCGCGTAAAATTCATCAAACTTGGGTTCAGAAAGCTTGAAACCAGTAAAATCAAGTTCGAACTTTTTGCCAGAGTAGTCCTTAATAGAAGAGAACTCGGAAAAGACCTCTCGGAGCCCGTTTTCGAGCAACCACTTAAACGAATCAACCTGAGGCTCCACGAGATTAGGGAGTGTCGTGAGCGGAGTCTTATATGCACCGAAGTACTTTTTCGGCCATGCCTGCAAATTAGACTCTTTCTGTGTGCTCATAGTTAGTTAGCGTATTAAAAACTAGTAATTCAGACTCCTCTTCACATATGCAAACGAAAAAGGCCCCTTATCTTGTTGGGTCTTTTTTGGTTGCAAAATAGTATGATTATGTGGTGCTTAGCAAGATATATAGGACAGGCCTTATATAAAGCTCCCCGCTTTATACAAGATCCTTGGCTCGGAAATGAAAACACAAAGCCATTTTCACTTCTCTCACCCCACGTCGCTTATAATGCTTGCCCGCAGGGACGGAACTCACTCTTTCCGCAGGTGCCAAGGAGTCTAGCTTAACCCTCCTTTTTTGTCAATAGCTTCGTTATACACAGGTGGCGGTTTTTGCTTTCGCTCTCACCATACTCGCTGAAATACGCGGAGTACGAACATCCAGACACCTTAAGTGTGCCTCGTGTTACAATGTCGTTGTCTTTCATTCTCATATTCGTACTAATTCGTAAGTTCGTATGATAAAAAAACTCTTTGGCGTTGAGAAAAACATTTTCTTCATGGGGTTGGTCTCCTTCTTCAACGACTTCTCCAATGAAATGATTGTTTCCGTCTTCCCTGCTTTCTTCAGCTCGGTACTAAAATCAGGAGCCGCTAGCCTAGGGCTTATCGAGGGTATTGCCGATGGCTTTGCAAACGTTACGAAAATCTTTTCGGGACACCTGGCCGACAAATTACAAAAGAGAAAACTACTTGCTCTCATCGGCTACATGCTCTCAGTAGCGACAAGACCATTCTATTTGGCTTCTTCGGTTGCTGGACATGTCCTTGGCATTAGAGTTGTCGACCGTATCGGAAAAGGTATACGTGAAGCACCTCGTGATGCCCTACTCTCTCTTTCTACTACGACCGAAACCATGGGGCGTTCGTTTGGTTTCCACCGAGCCATGGATTCTCTCGGTGCCATACTCGGCCCTTTGGCCGCCTTTTTTATTCTTGAGGCGTTTCCTGGCGCGTTTAATCGAGTCTTTCTCACTGCCTTTTTTGTCGGTCTACTTGCTCTCTTTACATTCATCTTCATTCGGGAAATACACGTCATACACAAACACGGAGGAAACGTCCACCTGCGACTCAACGCGCACACGAAAGAGTTTAAGCGTCTTCTTGGAATCATCTTTATCCTTTCCCTCGCCAACCTTCCCATCGCTCTGCTCTTACTGAGGACTCAAGACTTAGGACTAAAGCCTAATTTTATTCCCCTCTTCTACCTCTTCTTTAGTGTTTCTTATACCACCTTTTCGGTTAAAGCCGGACAACTCTCCGATAGAGTTGGTGACAAACCGGTCATTCTCGGTGGATATCTCCTTATCGCGCTCGGATACGTTTTCATGATTTACGACCACACTCTCGTCGCCCTAGCGGTTGGCTTTATGACCTTTGGAATGGGAAGTGCTTTCACTGACGGTACACAGCGATCGTTTGCCGCGAGACTTACGGCCCCTGAAGAACGCGGAAGTGCTTATGGCCTCCTTAACGCCGCAATTGGGCTTGGACTTCTCTGTTCAGGTATCGGCGGAGGTCTCCTGTGGGAGATGTTTGGAGCCACCACGGCACTGACGGTTTCGCTTTCTCTCATTCTCGTCTCACTCATTGCGTTTGGCCTCATTGACGGCAAACACACCGACCACTAAGACTACTACTTCTGACGTAGTTTCCACTCGTTTATTTTCGCCTGATGGCCGGAGAGAAGAATTTTGGGGACGCGGAGTTTTTTGCCTTTGTATTCAAAAGTTTCAGGACGGGTGTAGACATCGGGGCTAGCAATACGGCTTTCCTCGAGAGAATTAAAATCTCCGAGCACACCCTTCACCTGTCGTGCGATAACGTCAATCATAAGCATCGCTGGGAGTTCCCCACCGGTTAGTACGAACGGACCGACCGATATTTCTTCCACTTTGAATGCTTTCTTCACGCGCGCATCTATTCCCTCATACCGCCCGCAAATGATGACGATGTCTTTATGTTTCGCGTACTTCACCCCACTCTCGTTGGTGAACTGTTTCCCGCTCGGACTGAGCCAGACAAGAGGAACTTTTAGATTAAAACTTTTAGCTTTTAGCTTTTTCGACATTCCAACATTCTTGAGAATGTTGGAATATGCTTTTTCGATGGCGCGGATAACGGGTTCGGCTTGAATGACCATGCCAGGGCCACCACCATACGGTGCGCGGTCAATGCGTTTGTGCTTATCCTCGGTGAAATCCCGTGGATTATAAAACTTCACCTGTATCTTTTTATCCTCAATGGCACGCTTCAAAATAGACTCCCCGAGGTAGGAGTCGAACGCGTGTGGAAACAGAGTTATGATGTGAAAAGTCATTTTAATAGTTAGCAGCAAGTAGATAGTAGTTAGTAGAAAGAAAAAGCGCAAGAAAAAATTTGAGCCACCTGGGAAGATGGCTCACAGCAGACAGTGGAGTTACTTGAGTTGTTTCTGGTAGCGGTTCCCTTTGACGAGTTTGTACCCTAACCTTTCGTAGAACCCTCTGGCTTCTCGACTACTGTTGAGGCAAACCTGCGAGTATAGTAACTTGATGGCGAGTGCTTCAACTTCATTCATTAGAGCTCGCCCTATACCCTGTGACTTAAGACAGTCTTTGACGCGGACAAACCCGACTTCTCCATTCCATGGCCATGTCGGTTTGATTCCGGGAGAGAGACTGACTGTGCCAATTATGGCGTCGCGTTTATCCCGCGCTACCAACATCCTTCCTCCACACTTCACAAAAAGCGGGAATGTTCGGGATTCGAAGCACCCGAACCGCTCCCACCCTTTGAATAACTCTTGGATGCTCGTTTCGTCAGATTTGGAAACTCGTCGTCCCAGCTCCGTTATCTTAAAATGTGCAGTTTTCATCCACAAAATCCTTTCTGTATT
>CALRDB010000003.1 GCA_943354745.1 Candidatus Nomurabacteria bacterium
GCACAAAACGCCAATGAGAATTTTAGTGCTCAACTCTCTCACATCCACAGTATTATATCAGAGGGCTGGGGATAAGAGGTGGAAAAACAGTGGATAAGTGCCAAAAAGTAAGGAGCAAAGCAACTATACTTTTTGAGCATCCCCGCGTAGACGGGGATCCAGTCTCTCTGCTCTCTTTTTTTGTCTGTCATTCCCTTGAAAAAGGGAATCCAGTCTTTTCTTTTCTCTAGATTCCCGCTTTAGTCTACGATTACTCTGTTGCTACTCCGCCGCGAGAGCACGCACTCGTACTTGATACGGAGGATGACAGAGATGGAGAGTTTCGTAACTCAAAACCATCGGTTACTTCATGAGTATATATCCTGGTTCCTCTTCCCCAAACGTTACTCTTCCCTCCTTCAAAAAGGAGGCTAAGAGTATAAAAGCGTCGGTTAGGTTGTTAACGGCCGGCGGATAGGCAGAGGCCGCCGAAAGCGCGTGTATCGAATCGGTTAGCGCCCTTGACATTCCCTCGACGCTACCACGGAGTTCCTCAAGAGCGTTTAAGAGTTTTAGGTGGATAGGTACTAAACTTTTAGGGCTAGGTGTGGCCTTAAAACCTGTGATCATGCTTGCATAGCGTTTCACCCTATCTTCCAAGCTGGCAAGGTCCTTTTCGTCTTCATTTTCTAGAGCACGCTCAAAAATAACAATTTCGCTCTCACTACCGTCGTTGTGTGCTTCCACAACCGTAGCTAAAGCGTTCCCGTAGGCATGGAGAGATGCGACGTCGTCACTCTTTGCTAGTATAATATCGCTCTCGGTATAGCTTTTAGCCGGTTTCACCTCCGGATATCGCCCCACAAAATCTTCAAGAAGTGCCCGCTCATCTTCTGCGGTAAAAGGTGCCCCCGAATTCTTTATCCTGAGGTATTTGGCAAACAACTCTCGCGAAAAACGGTCCGTCTCGGTCCAATCTTTATCTCCTGTGACAGTTTTCGTCTCAATGGTCTCCGCATCGAGCTCGTCCTCTGGACTAGCTTTCGCTGGGTTTCTCCCAAGTTTAATTTCCGCGCCGTCGGCAGTGCCGTCTCCATCGGTGTCGGGATTTTTCTGGTCCGTATGCCACAGATCCTCTTCCCAGTCCTTTAGGCCGTCATCATCTTGGTCACGCTCAAGCACTTCGACTGCTTTTGCCGCTTGTTTTTGGGTTACCCGAGCGAATTTGACTTCGGAGCTGCCGGTATTCAAAAACCAGAAACCACCGCCAATGAGAGCGACGGTTAGGGTGCCGATGATAACTTTGGTTGGCGTGGTCATAAGGTTTTTATTTAATCCCCCTTAATAAAGGGGGTGCTCCGATTCTTATCGGAGTGGGGGTTGTTTCTTTTTTTATCCATTCTTTAATCTCTCGCAAAACGCTATCCAGATTGCTTCGTACTTCTCCTTCCGAAAACCGGAGAAAAGTGATTCCACGTTGTTCTAATTCTTGTTGTCGCCTTTCGTCCTTCTCTGTTTTTGAATCATGGGTTACCCCGTCTATTTCTATAGCAAGATGGAGAGGAGAGCAATAGAAATCGACGATGTGTGAAAGAATAGGCTTTTGTCGCGTAAATGTATAACCCATTTTCCTACCCTTTATTTCTTTCCAGAGCAGGACTTCACCAAGAGTTCCGCTTTTTCTTAATTCCCGCGACATTTTCTTCAAATGTTGGTTGTAGTAGATTTTCGTAAACAACCCTCCCTGCCGAAGACGGCAGTACTCCCTTTTTTAAGGGAGATAGACCGCCTCCGCAGATCATTATACCACTCTCCTACCTCGGGAATACAAAGATACTCCCTGGTTCAGTTGGCGAAAAGTGTATACCCTTTCGGTAAAAGAGGTCGGAGACGTCTACAAACGCGTGGCCAAGGGCAATGGTAGCGTTACTATAGGCCGTTACACCGATTTCGGACATGTAAGAATCTATTTCCGTTTCGGAAATTGTTTGGATCGCTTTCGCGTAATTCTGGTATGTGGTGACTAGTTTTTTATGTGTATCCGTGCCCTTCGGGGGTGATGCTACTGAGGCGATATCTGAGGCAAGGTGGCTGTATTTTTGAGCAAGTGTAACAAACTCTTGAATAAGTTTAGTATTCATTTTGGTATTTCCTGCCGCGCTGTTCCAAAAAGCGAGTTCGGCCGTTGAGTCCGACATCGCCGTTTGTATAAGTGCCCCCAACGTATTTCCAAAGGTGTGTAAGGCATCTTTTTCAGGGTTATCCTCGATTTTCACTGGGTTTTCAGGAAGTTTCTGAATTTCAAGAGACGGAAGTGCTATTTTTTCCGTGATTTCCTTTATAGATGAGCTTGTTTTTGTCGGTAAAGGTATGTCTTCCTTTGGTAATGTTGCCACGGGACCCTCGAGAGAGTCATGAGGACCCGCCTTTTTCGGATTTCGGTGTGCCGCTACCTCTGCGCCGTCGGTAGCTCCGTCCCCGTCGGTGTCCGCAAGCTTTCTATTAGTTCCCCAAAGAGCTTCTTCCCAATCCGGTAACCCATCTCTATCGGCATCAAAGGTTTCTGTTTCTCCCGTGCCCGTTTCTTGAGCCATTTGCTTCTCTTTCGGAGCGCTGGCTACAGGTACAGCACGTTTGTCTTCTGAGAGTAGCCATACGCCACATGTAATAAGCAGGACCGCTCCCCCTGCGAAAAGTAGTTCACGTATAAGTGTGCCAAAGGTTTTTTTCATGAGGATGTGTCAGATTAGTGTGGGCCTCGCGCATTAATTACCGCTTTGTTTCTTTTGCGCACTCGCTATGACTCGTTCTTTGTCGTCATGGTATCATTGTAATACATGTTGATATCTTTCAAAAAGAAACTGATGCTAGTTTTTGTGTTTCTTGGACTCTTGTTTCCTTTTTCAACCTACGCAATTTTCGACTTCGGTGGAAGGGTCACCAATGTACCAGGGGCACCCGGTGGTATTATGAGTGCGGGCGCGCTCCCAACGTTTCCTCCTCCCGGAGTGTACAGCTTCTGGTACCCCGTCGGACCAGGCTGTCTCAATGGTGTTCAAGAAGTTAATCAAATACAAGCTCTCGGTGTACCTCAGCCACCTATCCTTCTTCAAACCATAGGGCTGTATACTTTTTCAAAAGGCCCCGCCACTCATCCTGGGCAGCAAATTTTAGGAAAGTATTTTCCCGCCATGGTTTGTATGGCGAATTTCGTCTCTTGGTATTATTGCGGTTTCTCACTGTGTCCACTAGTGACACCTCTTCCTTATTATTTCGCTCCGCTCATCATCTTTAACGGGTCCAGTATCTAGATGAACATACGAAAATACGAATTGGAGACCTGCGAATTGCTACGAATTAAGAAGAGCTGAAAGACGTTTCCAGTCTTCAACCGAGAGATTTTCCGGTCTTGCTTTTTCTGCAATACCGCATGCGGTAAGTTTCAGAGGGTCAATATCCAAGTTTGAGGCAAGGAGTTTTCTGGGATGGGCGAACCCTTTTTTTAGGAGTGCGAAAAACCTTTTTTCGGTGTCATTCCCCTGAAAAGGGGAATCCAGATTCCCTTTTGTTATTCCTGGATCCCCGCATTCGCGAGAATGACCAGAGATTGCGCCAAAAGATTTCTTTGAAATGTTCTCGATGGCGATTATCGCGGAATCTACATTTGGCGGAGGGGAAAAAGCTCCTGCCTTCACGGTGTCGATATATTTTGGCGTGCCGTAGATTTTTACGCTTATTGAAAGAATGCTTTCCTTCTTATCCTGCGCCACTATCCGTTTCGCCACTTCCTTTTGGAGTAAAAGAACCATCATAGTTGGCTGTGTATCTGACTCCAGAAACTTCCTTAAAAGAGCTCCCGTAATGTAATACGGAATGTTTGCAACGAGCTTATATGAGCACTTCGTCTCATATAATTCCTTCGCTCCGTCGAAATGAACAGAAGACTGCTCGCTTCTTCCTCGCTCGGAATTATAGCTTATAGCTTTTAGCTTATAGGAAGAGAAATCAAGATCGAGAATATCGGCGTGCACGAGCTGGAATTTCCCCGACGCGATTTCGCTCGCGAACTGTATTTGAAGTATCGGAATGAGACGGTCATCTTTCTCCACGGCGATAACCCTCCCTGCTCTCTCGAGCAGAAGTTTCGTAAGTACTCCCTCCCCCGGTCCTACTTCGAGCACCGTATCTTCAAGTGAAAGATGTCCCGCTTCCACAATTTTATGAAGCGCGCTTTCCGAACGGAGAAAATGTTGACCGAGTGATTTCTTTTTAAGCATGATACGAATGCTACAAATTAACGCACGAATGTTTCGAATATGCGAATAAAGAAGTCTGAGATTCGTGGATTTGTAGCATTCGCATGATAATTCGTTGCATTCGTGTTGTCTTAGTCAAAGAAGATGGTCTTCCCGCCTCCTTCGAGATAGTTCTCAGCCTGCAGGAATTCCTCATCAATGTCAAAGATGAATTCTGAAGGGACCGTTACCTGTCGTGAGCCGAAAATGGTTCGTACTCCGGCATAGGTAAGGAACACTCGCTTCTTCGCCCTTGTTAATGCTACATAGAAAAGCCGGCGTTCTTCCTCTTTGGCACTTTCATCCTTAGTCTCGTTCATACGTTCGTGTGGGAACAGCCCTTCTTCAAGCCCTGCGATAAAGACATACTCAAACTCCAGTCCCTTTGAAGCGTGTACGGTCATAAGACGCACCGCGGGTTTTTCATCTTTGAGCTCATCCTGATCACTTTGGAGTGCTATATCTGCAAGAAATTTATCAACACCTACTTCCCGAGCAACTTCGTGGTCGTAGCGCATCGCAAATGTGACGAGCTCTCTGATGTTTTCCAAACGCTCCTCATCTTCGCTTCCCCCTTTCTTGAGTTCTCCTTCGAGACCGCTTGCGGTGACAATCCACTTAATTGCAGATGAAAGGGGTTCAGTACGAAGTTTTTCTTGCAGTTCGGTGAGCAGTTTTCTAAACGAACCTATTTTCACCCGCATAGTGGCCGGGAGTTCTTCCTCTTTCCCCGCAAAGATTTTGAGGAGCGTTACTTTTCCAATACCACGGGGAGGAACATTGATAATACGGCGTAGATCAGCAAGACTCTCGGGATTTTCAGCCGCGCGGACATAGGAGAGAATATCTTTTATTTCCCTTCTTTCAAAAAATCTGACGCCAAGCACCTGATAGGAAACCTCTTCGCGGAGGAATGCCTCTTCGAGCGCTCGGCTTTGGAAATTCGCTCTAAACAGCACCGCGATTTCCGAGGGTGACACACCCTCAGTGATGAGTTGTTTCGATCTCTGTGCGATAAAGGAGGCTTCCTGCACTTCATCGTATGCGGTAAAGAGCCCCACTTTTTCCCCGTTGTTGTTTTTGGTAAACAACGTTTTGGGAGGACGCATCTTGTTTTTCTCGATAATGCGGTTTGCTACCGTGAGAATGGTTTGCGTTGAACGGTAGTTCTCCTCAAGAAAAACAATCTTAGCGTTTTGGTAGTCCTTTTCAAAACCGAGAATATTTTTGATACTAGCGCCCCTCCATGAATAAATATTTTGGTCTGCATCACCCACAACAGCAATGTTTTTGTGTGACTCTGCCAATAATTTTGCGATCATATACTGAACGTGGTTCGTATCCTGGTATTCATCAATATGGACGTAATTCCAAAGCTTTTGGTAGTGTTCCCGCACACCTTCGTCGTTTTTTAAGAGTAATGCGGTTTTAAGGAGGAGGTCATCAAAATCAAGTGCCTTTTCTTTCTTTAGAACAGCTTCATATTTTTCCCATATATCCGCGACGATGGCAGGCATGTAATCGCCATTGGCGCGCTCCTTGAACATTTCCAGTGTTACCATCTTCCCTTTCTCTCGACTGATAGCCCCGAGAATTTTTCCCGGCTCAAAATTCTTCGGGTCAAGATTGGTTTCTCTGACGGCTTCTTTAACCGCTTGGACTGCATCACTCTTATCAAAAATAGTGAATCTCTTAGAAAGTCCTAGTCGCTGACTGTTCTCTCGGAGGATATACACACCAAGCGCATGGAAAGTCCCGAGCCAGGGGAAGGTCGGAAGGGCTGGGTGGTCTGGCGAAAGTGAAGGGTCCGTTGTAATAAGAGCGTGTACACGCTCGCGCATCTCTTTCGCGGCTTTATTGGTGAAGGTTATAGCGAGAATTGAATGAGGAGCAACTCCCTTCTTAATGAGGTGGAGAATTCTGTGGGTGATCACACGAGTTTTTCCGGCACCAGCTCCCGCGACGATAAGGAGAGGTCCTTCGGTGTGAAGAACCGCTTCTTTTTGTCGGTCGTTTAGTCCTTCGAGGTACTGCATTGCGTGAGTACTATAACATGCAGTGGTAACTGGAACACGTAACAGTAACAAGTAACTGGAACAAAAGAGAAACAATGGTTCTTCTGTTTTAAGTTCCAGTCACCTGTCCTAGTTCCCGTTATTTTTCGTTATCCACAGGCTACTCTTTTTTGATTGACTTTACGCTTTTAAACCGCTATAGTAGAAGTGTCCTGGAAGGATGGATGATTGAAAAGAATGGCCTAAGTAGGCCGTTTTTAACGGGAGGAACCACAGACACGATAACCGAGAGCAGAGCTTTTAAAGTAACCTGATTAGTGCACATGTCATTATCACAAGAACCCATGTAATTCCTCGTAGGGTTTCTGTCATCTTGATAGCACGTCAGTTTCTCAAAAGTTCTCCTTCCGGCCTTTCTTTTATAGTAAAATTACCTAACAACCATAGTTACAGAACACCTCTTTTCCGGTGCACGGTTGCCAAAACGGCTAACTATATAGGCTATGCCGTTGCATGGCTCTTTGTCCTATCCCTCCTTCTGACACCTTCCTCGGTCAATGCCGGCGTCGTTTCCTTCGTGTTTGGGTTGTTTGCCGAACAAGTTGAGGCTGAAGTTACAACTTCTCCTCTTAATTCTCAAAATATCGGGCTTTTGTCTGCGGCAATTAATCCTAATCCAAACTTTGCAAAAGGAGGCGGCGATATTACCGTGGTAGGAGGAACGGCACTTCTCTCGGAAACCGGCCCTGAGGGGACCCTCGCCAATATTGAGGAAAATCAAAGCTCAACTATCAGTGTGTATGTAGTACGTGAAGGAGACACACTTGGTGATATTGCCAAAATGTTTGGCGTAACCACCAATACGATTGCCTGGGCTAACGAAATCACTCGTGGGGCTATCCGACCAGGCCAAACACTCATTATTCTTCCAATTTCAGGTGTGCGTCACCTGGTGGCGAAGAATGAGACGATTCAAAGCATTGCCAAGAAGTATAAAGCAGATGTGACCGAAATTGCGCAGTACAACCATCTTTCTGAGAATGCGAAACTTGCGATTGGTGATGTTGTCTTAGTCCCCGAGGGAGAAATAGCGCCCCCTCCTTCCGTTGGAGCAACAGGACGACCCGCGAAACTTCGTGGAAATAATGGGCCGGATCTTGAGGGATACTATCTTCGACCACTTATTGGTGGACGAAAGTCGCAAGGGCTCCATGGGTATAACGGTATTGATTTGGCAAGTTACTTAGGTGCCCCCATTCTCGCCGCCGCTGCTGGAGAGGTGATTATCGCCAAAGGAGCTGGATGGAATGGAGGGTATGGTAACTATATTGTTATCGCACACCCAAACGGTACGCAAACATTATATGGTCACCTCTCTGCTCTTGCCGTTACCTCAGGAAAGTCAGTCACTCGTGGCGAGATTATCGGATACCTAGGAAACACGGGACGTTCAACAGGACCACATCTCCATTTCGAGGTTCGAGGAGCGAAGAATCCGTTTTAACTAATAAGTGGCTAGTAGAAAGTAGATAAGAAAAAACCGCCCTGTTGGGCGGTTTTTTGTTCATTTGACTAAGTTTACAACTAGATTACAACCGTTTCTAATAGGTTACAACTGCTTGACAACCGATCTGCACCTGTTTACAATAGGTTTACTACTATGTTATCAAATCAAGAAAGAGTTCTGGTTTTTGCCATCAAAAAGAAACATCTGCGCACAGCCGATGTGGTTTCTCTCTTGAATGTCTCACGACAACGAGCCCATGCTTTATTGAGTAATCTTGTTAAGGAAGAAAAATTAGTAAAGCTCGGCTCTACCGCAAAAGCTTCATATGCTCTTCCAGAGTATGCGCAAACACATTTAGAGATATACCCCATACGGTTTCATAAAATCTATGCTAACTCGGAACTTGAAGAGGAAATTGTCTTGAGAGAAGTTGAGAGTCGATGGCCTTACATACGAACCTTGCGTGAAAATATCTCTTATATCTTTCGATATGGCTTCTTGGAAATGCTTAACAATGCAATAGAGCATTCAGAATCGCGTTCTGTAGAAGTAGAGATAGTTCTCAAAGGTAGTATCCTCAATTTTGTGATAAACGACTCAGGCGTGGGGGTCTTTCGCAATATTATGAAGAAGAAACATCTTCTTTCAGAATTGGAAGCAATACAAGATGTAATGAAAGGTAAACTGACCACCGCTCCGGAAAACCATTCGGGTCAAGGTATCTTCTTTACCTCGAAGATGGCCGATGTGTTTTATCTCGAGAGTTTTGAATATCAATTGATTATGAATAATCGTGTTGAGGATGTCTTTTTGAAGAAGCCTAAGAAAACCAAACGAGGAACACGAGTAAGCTTTAGCATTGCTTTAGATTCACAGCGAAAGACTGAGGATGTGTTCAAGAAGTACACTAACCTAGGAGAGCACAGCGATTACGGGTTTGATCGCACGGAAGTAAAAGTTAAACTTTACACCCGGGAGGGAAGCTACCTTTCGAGATCTCAGGCTCGACGAATCTTGGTTGGACTGGATAAATTTGAATCTATCATCTTTGACTTCAAGAAAGTAGAAACCGTTGGGCAGGCATTTGCCGATGAAATATTTCGAGTGTTCCACTCACGATATCCAGATATAAAGTTGATATCGACTAATATGAACGAGTCGGTTCAGTTCATGGTTAAACGTGTTGATTTAGGTGAACACGAAACGAAACCTCTTTTTTAGAGTAAATAGGTCTTCTTCCTGAGGTCTGGACAGTTACCACAAGATATATTGACGTACCTATATTTGTATGGTAGTGTCCTTGCAAACGAACAGTTCTTTTACTCCAACAAAAAATGATAAATCTATCTGAATTCCTTACGCTCGCTGCCCTCCATGTTGCCGTGGTAATCAGTCCCGGCCCAAACCTAACGCTGGTGGCAAAAAATAGCGTGACCATGCATTTCCGCTTGGCCATCTACTGTGTTCTTGGGATCGCAACTGGCGCGTTTCTCCACGTTTGTCTTGCAATCTTGGGATTGAGCGCTTTCGTGCTTACATACCCGATGTTGTATCTATTTCTGCAGCTCTTTGGCGCTGTGTACCTGGTGTACGTCGGTACCAAAGCTGTTCGGACCAAAGCGTACAATCTCGAAGAACAAGTTGCTCTGGCAACGGAAACCTCAACCGCCCACGTCGCGTTCAGCGAGGGGTTCATCAATATGATGAGTAACCCGAAGGCGTACCTCTTCATCTTTGCCCTGTTCACACAGGTGGTAGGTGCGACACCGGTAGCGATCAAGCTTCTCTACGGACTTTGGATGTCCGCCGTTGACATCGTATGGTTTGCGTCTGTTGCGTACGTCCTTTCTCGACCAAGCGTCAAGATTCGCTTCACCGCTAGGTTGCACTACCTGGCTCGGGGATTTGGAATCGTTCTAATCGGTTTCGGGGTATGGATATTCATTTCTGCCTTTCGGTAGCCGTGCATCATTCAAACCCCAACACTCTCAACCGCCCCGAGGTTATATCGGGGCGGTTTTTCTTATTCATATTCCAAGTGTTCATTACGAGCTACGAGTTCTGCAACTGCTTCGGACGATACTGGAGAGCTTCCATGAGGTCACCTGTGGTGATCTCGTCATGACCTTCAAGGTCGGCGACGGTGCGGGCGAGTTTAATGAGTCGATGATACGAACGGGCTGATAGGTCGTGTTTCTTCGCCGCTAGGTTTAGCGCCACTTTCACCTCATCGGAGAGCGGAATTGCGACCGCAATGTCGCGAGGGCCGACATCACTGTTTGTTGTGAATGGAAGTTTTAATTTTTTGTAGCGCTCCTGTGCTCTTGCTCTCGCCACCACAACTTTCTTGCGCACCTGTTCACTCGTCTCCTCGCTCCCGCGTCCCTCGGTCAGTTTTTCATGTTCTACTATCGATACTTCAGTCCACAGGTCGATACGGTCCACAATTGGGCCGGATATTTTCCGCTTATAGCGATCTATTTGGTGTTGACCGCAGTCACATCGCTTCCCTTTCACCCCATTATTACCACACGGACAAGGGTTCATGGCGGTGATAAGCGTGAAATGCGCTGGAAACTGCGCCGAACCTTTGACACGAGCAATACTGACCACGCGATCTTCAAGAGGTTGGCGGAGCGCATCAATCACTCGACGCTCAAACTCAGGAAACTCATCTAAAAACAGCACTCCTCGATGCGCGAGGGTGATCTCACCAGGCTTAGGTGTGGCTCCTCCGCCAACGAGTGCAATATACGATGCCGTGTGGTGTGGTGAACGAAATGGAGGATAGGTGATGAGTGGTTCTTGGAGTGTGCCAGCAACCGAATGAATACCCGTGACTTCAAGTGCTTGTTCGATATCAAGTGGGGGAAGGATTGAGATAAATGCTTTTGCTAGAAGCGTCTTCCCTGTTCCGGGCGGTCCCCACATAGCGATGTTGTGTCCGCCGGCTGCGGCGATTTCAAGTCCACGTTTTGCCGTTCTTTGCCCTTTAACATCTGCGAAATCAACTTGGTATTCGCGTGTCCCGACCTCAAACCGGGTTTGCGGCGTCGGCTTCATCTTTTTCTTCTGGACGAACGGCCGGTCTTCATCGGGTAAGATATCTTTCTCGGTGAGATGGGCACAGAGTTCCCATAGATTTTTCACCCCATACACCTCAATTCCATCAATAAGCGCCGCTTCCGTCGAGTTACCAAAAGGGACGTATATTTCCTTGAAACCTAAACGCTTCGCTTCGCGTACGATAGGAAGCACTCCATGAATTGGTTGTACCATACCATCGAGAGAGAGTTCCCCAACAAACAGTTTTCCTTTTACTTCGGCAGACAAGCACTTAGAGGCGATAAGATAACCTACCGCCATCGGAAGATCAAAGCTCGGTCCCTCTTTTTTCGTGTCGGCGGGAGCAAGCGAGATGACGATTTTGTGGTTCTTTTGTTTCGGCGATTTGAAACCAGTGTTCTTAATGGCAGCAGAAATCCGATCTTTTGCTTCCTCTACGGCTTTGTCGGGGAGGCCGACAATTGAAAACGCGTTGAGTCCTTTGGATAGGTCAACCTCAACGCGTACGAGACCTGTTTTTAGGAGATGGACTTGGGCGGAACTAACTGTTGCAAAACTCATACAATACGAATTAACGAATTTGTTCGAATATACGAATAGAAACGAATCAGAAAGACTCTTGCCTTATTCGCAAATATTCGTGGATTCGTTTATTCGAATATTCGCATTTACCGCAGGTGCGCCTTGCACGTCATTGCCGCGGGATTCGCACCAAGTCGGTCAGTTTCAATTTCCTTTTTACAAACGATACAGGTCCCGTAACTTCCACTCTCGATTCGCTCAAGAGCGTCGCGAATCTCGGCAAGGCGTACTTCCAGTTGTCGTACGAGCGCCACATTCTCTTCAAATGATTCGAGTTTATCGGCAACCTCATCTCGGTCCGCCGGTCTCTCTTCGGTATCGGCTTTTGGCTCCCAATCCTTCGAGTTTTCTGGATTACGTCGCGCTACGGTGCTGAGTTCTTTCTCAACCAAGTCTTTTTCAGTGAGTAATGTTTGTTTAAATGTATGAGTGTTTGATGTCATATGAATTAAGTATACGAAAATAAGAATTAAAGTCCAACGAATTGCAACGAATGAGAGACGTCACCTTTGGCTTTGGTAGGCCTGGCGAAGACGAACTATAAGGTTTTAATACGGCTTTTATTCGGAGCCATTTGTGTATTCGTATAATTCGTATCTTCGTATGTTTACCTCAGCCTTCCTCCCCCTGCCCTGTTAATGAGGACCTTTAAGGTATCTTCATTGGTAGTAACAACAAGGGTCTGCTTATCGATAAAGGAATACAGAAAGACAATAGTTCCTTCTGGACTAAATATCGCACGGACGTCCTTATTCCGCACAATCGCATCTTTTACAGTAATCGTATTTTGAAGTGTTTCTAAGGTACTGCTCCCAACTTTCTGAAGTATGTTACGTGAGGAGACATCGAACAAGGGACCCAAGGTATCGAGTATCGTTTCTTCCCAGGCAAGCATGCCAGCAAACGCGTAGTCGTATGACGAAACACTGAAAAGCAAAAAAGGTTTGCCTCCTTGTAGTCCGTGTACCCCTAGCGTTGGTGTGGTCCCGAGCGCGCGGATAAGTGACGGTGGCGTTGCTTCATCGAGTTTTGTTAGAAGCGCCTCGGTGGTAAGAGGAGAGGAGTTATCTGTAATTGGAATGATACGGATTTCGTTTTGTGGAACCGATAAGGCTTTGATACTGCTCGTGAGAGCCTTAAGTATACCTACGCGACCCTCAGTACCTTTAAGGGTGACACCGATAGAAAGAGGTATCTGTGTCTTCGGTTCAACCACCACTTTTGTTGGTGGCTTTTTGAAATAAAAGTAGGTCCCAATACCAACACCTACCAACACGATGGCCCCTAAAGCCACGAACGCGAGAAGTTTGATGTTCCAGGGTGTGGTGATCGGGAGACTGTTCGAGATCTGGAATACTTTTGAAGGTTTTGGTGTGGGTGGAGCAGGTACTTCCGATACCTCTTCCTTTTCTTGCTTAACCTGCCGCACACCTTCTGCAATGGCAATTGTGGCCTTAGAAACTTGTTGTTTCTTCATCATTTCCTCGACGTCGCTCTGGTAGGTATGAATACGCTTCAAAGCACCCTGTTCGTTCGATTTGGGAGGCATAGTATGTATTGTCGCAATAAACAGGGGACTAATCAAACCTTCCTTTCGCTAGTCTTTTACCAACGTAGACTTCCACGATAACTCAAATATGGTTTTCATAATGCGGTGAATTGCCTCGTCCTCGATCACTGTCCCAATCATTTTCCCCTTTTCAAAATTCGCGATAGAAACCTTGTTTTCTCCATAGACGGTGATTTCCCCCACAAAAGGAAATTGCTCTTCTTTCACGAAACGCATTTCTGGCCGTATCTTCTTTTCTGTGTGTTCATAACGCCACACGGAAAAAGTGCGGTTCTCTTCCGTGTCGGGAAGAATGCCTCTTGTCGTAATACCGATTTTTTCTTTTTCACGCACATACTGGTTGAAGAACTTCGGTGGGAGAAATTGGCGGAGTTCCGCCGCGTTTGCGAAGGCAAGCATTTCGTAAGGACGGTTCACGGAAATATGGTCGGTATAAATAGCGAGTAATCCTTCAGCCCCTTCGTAGTAGGTGACTCTCGGCCGTTCACCGTGAGCGCTGTAGAGACCTTCAATATCAGGAAGGACCGACTGTGCCCGCTCCGCACACTCGCGCGCCATTCCAACCTGGCTTTCTGCGTAGCGAACAACCTTTTCCGGCTTCTCTATTTGGTAGAAAAGCTTGTTTTTCTTCTCTATTTCATTCACTAGTCCCCGAACCGACAACGTCAGTAGGACATGATACACAGTACTTCTATTTAAGCCGGTGTAGTTCGCCACTTTTGACGGATACGCCCCGCTCAGCTCCAGAAGGCAGAGATATACTCTCGCCTCTTTGTCGGAAAAGCCCGATTTTTCAAGCTTCTGCAGGAGTTCCGGGTGAGTAAATTGCATAAAACTACGATAGCAGAAGTGGTATTTTTGTCAATAAAGACGCACAAAATATATCAAAAAGCATAAAACCCTTATTTATAGGTATATTGTATCCCAATATGGATATATATGTCGCACAAATATTGACGTATCTGATATACTATTGTGAAGAAAGATTATTCATTAGTAGTAATAAGTATGAAACTACATATAAAAAGTCTTGCAGGTCTTGTTCTCTTTCTGGGTCTGGTTATTTTCGGGGTTGCTCTATTCTGTTCGGGAAGTCCTGTTGTGCCTGGAAAAGAGGTTATTACCATCGGCACGACGCTTCCGCTCACAGGAAACCTCGCGTTCCTTGGTGAATCATACCGGGACGCTATTAATCTTGCGCTAAAAGACCTACCAAAGTCGGACAAATATACCTATAAGGTTGTATTTGAAGACGACGGGTTTGATCCGAAGAAAGCGGTAAGCGCGGCGCAGAAACTTATTGACAGCGACAAGGCGGACATACTTTTCTCGTTCGGTTCTCCGGCGGGTAATGCCGTGAGTCCGATTGCGGAAGCTCGCCGTATCCCCCACTTGAATGGTATCGCCTCCGATACGAATGTCGCGAACGGTGTCTACAACTTTGTACACTGGACACCGCCGTATGAGGAGGCTCGGGTGTTAACGCAAGAATTGCAGAAACGAGGCATCACCCGCGTCGGTATCTTGGAAACAAATCAGCCGGGCACGATTGCTGTCGGTAACGCGGTTCGTTCCTCTCTCGCGAAGACTCCGATACAAGTTGTATCCGAGGAACGGTTTGCCCCCGGAACGAAGGACTTTCGGTCAATCATCAGTAAAGTGAAAAATAGCGGAGCGGAAATCTATCTTCTCGAGGCGACTTCGCCGGAACTTGAAATTATGGCGAAGCAGATGCGGGAACTCGGGGTCAAAGAGCCGTTCACCTCCATCGAAGGGTTTGAATTTACGGACGAGCCCGCCCTCTTCGAGGGAATGTGGTACGTGAATGCCGCAGATCCGACTGCCGACTTCGTTGGACGATTCTCCAAAGAATACGGACGCGAGGCAAAAATCGGAGCCCCAAACGGATACGACGCACTGAATCTTATTGTGTACGCGGTTGAGCATGCGGGAACAAAAGAGAAACCCAACGCTTTGGACATCGTTGCGGGACTTAACCGGATCAAAGATTTCTCTGGAGCTGTCGGCACGCTGAATGTCGATAGCGAAGGCCTCATGTTGTCGCAGGCAACAGTTCGTGTGATGAGAGACGGTAAGCCGATTACCATTCGATAATTTTTGTCCATTCGAAAAAGAAAAAGACCCGGTAAGGGTCTTTTTCTTTGGTGTAAAAATTTATACTCGCGTAGCAGGAGGGGTAGGCTTTTTGATAAAGTCAGGATTTGCGTCTTTGATAGAGAGTTTAACACGTCCACGCTCGTCGATTTCTTTTACGACGACCGGCACCTTGTCGCCGACATGGAGGACCGATTCAACCCGGTCGATACGGAAGGGAGCGATTTCGGAAACATGGACCAAGCCTTCAGTGCTTCCATCACCGATGGCCACGAAGGCACCGAACTCGGCGATTTTTACTACCGTTCCCTCGGCTCGTTCCCCACGCTTGTATTCGTGGGTAAGTGCTTCAATGATAGCCGCTGCCTTGTCCGCGCTTCCCTCTTTTCCGGAGATAAAAATGGTTCCGTCTTCTTCTATATCTATAGCGTCAACACCTGTCTTTTCTTTAATACCGTTGATGGTCTTCCCTCCTCCGCCGATAACCAATCCTATTTGATCTTTCTTTACGCGGATGGTGATGATTTTCGGAGCAAGCGGTGAAATATCCGGCCGAGGCGCGGAGATTTCCGCGGTAATGACCTCAAGTATTTTATAGCGAGCCTGTTTTGCTTTTTCGAATGCCTCTGCGAGAATCGGAATCGGAATACCATTCACTTTGACGTCCATTTGTACGGCGGTAACACCGGTCTTGGTGCCCGCAACTTTAAAGTCCATGTCGCCATGGTGGTCTTCCGGTCCTTGGATATCAGTAAGTACTTTGTACTCCTGTGTGTTGCGCATCATAAGACCTGACGCTATACCGGCAACCGGAGCGGAAATCGGTACCCCTCCGTCCATAAGGGCGATAGTTGAACCGCAGACACTCCCCATCGAAGTTGAACCGTTTGAAGCGAAGGCTTCAGAAACGAGACGAATCGTGTACGGGAATTTTTCCATCACTGGAATAACTGGAAGAAGTGCTTTTTCTGCAAGCGCTCCATGGCCGATCATGCGGCGGTTCGTGGAGCCGATACGTCCCGTTTCACCTGTTGAGAAAGGAGGGAAATTGTAATGATGAATGAATCTCTTTTTTGAATCATGGATTTCCATGTTGTCGATAATCTGTGCGTCTCCCGGACCGCCGAGCGTTAGTACAGAGAGGACATGAGTTTGTCCACGATAGAACACCCCGGTTCCGTGAAGCATCTTTGAGATACTTCCCGCTTTGGCGAAGAGTGTTCGGACATCATCCATTCCTCGTCCGTCCGGACGTCGGTTGTTATCAATCGCTTCGTTGTGGATGAGATCATTTACCGCGTCTTCATACACGCGGTCTGCGATACCCGGCTTTTCACCTGGGAAACGTTCCTTGGCGATAGCCATCCACTCGCCTTTCAGTTCATAGATACGTGCGTTTCCTGCCTGACCGAAGACATACTCCTTCATTCTCGGGGCAATTTTCTCTGCGAACATCGCGGTAAGTGTTTCTGGTGTTGCTGAAATTGTTACCAGTTGCTTCTTCTTACCGATTTCAGCGACGATTTTCTTTTGCCATTCTTGTATTTTTTCAATCTCCCTTCCCGCTTCTTCAAGTGCGGCGACAATGACTCCTTCTTGTACCTCCTTCCCGCCAACCTCGATCATGTTAATCAGGCCATCTTTTCCGCACGCGACCACATCCATTTCAAATTCAGGGTTTTCAGCGCGATCCTTGTAGACAGGGTTGATGATGAGATGGTTTGTGTCTTTAAGTTTCCCAATGCGTACCGCTGAAACAGGTCCGTCCCATGGGATATCCGATACACCAAGGGCAAGCGAGGCGCCAATAACGGCGAAGATATCAGGATCATCCTCGGCGATAGAGAGAATAGTAATGACTACCTGCACGTCTCGGCGCATTCGTTGGTCGAACAAGGGGCGGATAGTGCGATCCACAATACGTCCCGAAAGTACCGCCTCGTCGGTCGGCCGTCCTTCTCGACGAAGAAAACGAGAACCCAGAATTTCTCCCGCGGCGTAAAAGCGTTCCTCGTAATCGACGGTGAGGGGAAAGAAATCCATGTCCTTCTCCCCCTTCGACATCGTCGCTGTCACGAGCGCGGTCGTGTTGCCGTACTTCATAATGACCGACCCGTTCGCCTGTTCAGCAAGGTCGGTAAACTCGGCGGTCAATTTCTTTCCGCCTACTTCTATAGAAAACTCTTTCTTGGTCATACGCGAATTTCCCCCCTTTTTCCTCCCCTCTTTAGAGGGGAGGATTGAGGTGGGGTGGAGTTGCTCTCTGAAATGAAGACTTGAACCCAGAACCCATTTCAAAAATAACCGCCGGTTTGCCTACTGCGGATGTTTTTATTTGCCTGCAACTTGCCGTTCGGATTCGGCATGGCTCGGCTATGCCTTTTCCTCCATGGCTACGTTTCGGCAGAATAAAAACCTCCTCGCTACGGCATTATTTTTGAAATGGATTCTCCGTATCAAATCTCTGTTTCCAGAGACCAACCGTTACTGATAATTGTCGTCAGTCTAGCAGAAAACTCTCAGTTGTTATATTTGACATTGAGATATCTATGTGGTAGATTACATTCAGCTTTGAACATTGCCAAATAGAACATTGGTCGCACCGTCAAGTCGCGCGATGTGTTCAAAGTCTAGAAAGAAAAATGATTACTATTCCTGACGCAAGTGTTTCTGTGGTAGGTGGCAGAATAAGAGAGAATCTTGATGTAAACCTCAAGTGCGAGATGGAGAACGTTAGTGATCCAGAGGTGGCACCACTCATCTTGCCAGTCGTGTCTATATGGGACGATGAAAAAGGGAAACTGGCAGAATTTGAATTTGCGGAAGGGTTGCACTATAGAGGTCTTTCGAAGAACCCAATCGACTACCGCGTTGCCTTTGAGCTCATGAGATTCGGGGAGCTCAAACCTTCAGATGACCTGGTTTCGGTCGCAGAGCCCCCCACGTCTCTCCTCAAGGCTCTCTGTGTCCTTACTGAACATGTAATGGAACCTCTCGTCAAGATCCGCTTTACCGTGAAGAAAATTCACGGCGAGACGCTTGCTGACTGCCAGATTTCCTTCAAGGGGAGGAGGTTCGTCCTGCGTGGGGATGACGTCGAAACGCCGTTGGAAGTAATAAATCAATGTTTCAGTGTCGTGCATTGAATATTCCAGTGTTTGCGTTACGAGGCGAAGGGTCACCCCTTCGCCTCTTTTTTGTCTAGAAGCTAACAGCTAAAAGCTGTTCTACCTCCTGCTTCCCAAAAGATACTTCCTGGGATTTTCGTCGAGGTCGAGGAAGTCGTCCGCCACTTCAAGAAGTTTGGCTGATGTTGATTTGCCGAAAGCGGCAACTTCCACTTGGCAACCCTGCATTTTGAGATATTCCACAAGCGGGACGAAGTCACCGTCACCGGCAACAATGACCACCACATCCAGCTTTGGCGCCAGTTTCACTGCGTCAATCGCAATTCCCACGTCCCAGTCCGCCTTTTTTGCGCCACTTCCGAAGATTTGAAGGGGTTTTGATTTGGTTTCAATGCCGACTTTCTCCAAAGCTTCAAAAAACCCTTTCTCTTCGCCACCTTCGGTGGTAATGAGGTACGCGATAGCGCGAACGAGGATGCGATTCCCCACCACGTCTTTTAGGACCTGGCCGAAGTTTACATTCGCATGGTAAAGATTCTTGGCGCTGTGATAAAGGTTTTGTGTGTCAATAAAAATCCCTACACGCTGTTCAACATGCTTAATAACTGCCATAAAAATAAATACTTCCCGTAACGCGCATACTTTGCGAGGTCGGGATCTATAAAAATGAGGAACTAATACTTATAAAAATGTAACTCGTGAATCCTCTGTTCACGGGCACGGAACTATTTCTTCAAGTCCATCTTCTTCAAAATCGCATTGTAGCGCTTGGTGTTCTTCTTTTGGAGATAGCGAAGGTGAGTTTGACGGTCAGCAACCATAGAAAGGAGTCCTCGTCGTGAGTGAGTATCTTTCTTGTGCTCCTTGAGATGCTTTGAAAGTTCGTCAATGCGTTTGGTGAGCACACCAATCTGCACCTCTGGCGATCCAGTGTCCTTATCGTGAATTCCTACCTCTTTTATAATTTTCTGCTTTCGGGTCTTGGTTAACATGATTTTTATACAGTAGCATAAAAGGTGTTATGGTGCAAGGGTCATGCGGGTACACGCAAACAAGTAACCATTACATTTTGTGGTGGCGCCCTATAAGGCGGTTCTGTATATTTAAGTACGGTAACGCGGACTGTGTAAAAGATAGTAACAATGAACCACAGAAGGGATGAGGGATACATAAAGGACAGTTATCCACAGGTATGTCCTTTACGTTGTCCATGAGGGTAGTATACTACTCAGCAGTCGGGGGAATGCGTAGATTGCATTGTCCTGAAAAATGAGCGGAGGAGCCTGTCCAAATGTCTTGTCCTTGAAGAAATTCGAGAATGGGGTTTGTCGGCAAGCTCGATCTGTTTACGGTTCTTTGAAAGAGGATCAAAACTCTCTCTTTGTCGGGGAAAATCCAAAAAACTAGATTCTAAGAGATTTCTTTTAGCTTTTCTTGTTTCGTTGATGTAGGGCGTATTATGCAAGCAGTATTGTTTGTCTGGTATTCTTTCCATCGCGGTATAAAAGGTTAAATGCTCTTTATTTTCGAGAATTATTTCTCAGGCTAGTTTCTCAGCTATTTCCTCGATCTCCTTATACCGGTCTGGCACACGTCGGACTTAGGTATTAAGCCGCCCTTTGGGTTAAACCTTCTTTCAAGTAACTAAGAAGGCCGCCCTCTTTGGGCGGCTTTTCTTATCTCTTTTCTATAAGCCAGAAGCTATCAGCTATAGGCTTTCTTACTTCACCCAGTGTTTCTTTCGTATTTCAGAAAGTGTCTTTTCTTCTTCTTTTTCCTTCATTTCTTTCCCCTTCTTCCCTATTTGTTCAAGTTCCTTTTCAGGAAGACTTACAAGTTCTTTTGCGCGCTTTTCAAGGTATTCTTCTGTATTTCTTGCTGGATCATCTAATACTTCCTCTAAGAGAGCGTGTAAGGTATAGCCTATCTTCGGTCCAGGGGGAGTTTGTGTGAGTTCTATTATTCTACCGCCATTAATTTTGAGCATACCCACTGACAAGGGGTCACGCATAACCTCGTCTACCATAGAATGATACTTTCTAAGTCGGTACGGACTCTCTTTAGGCCTTCCTGTGCCTATACGGTCACATGTACGAACGTCCATAAGGTGCCAAATGTGCTCCTTACCTACTCTATTTACGATTCTTCTGACAGCGGAATGAGTAATTTGTTCCGTATCTGAGAAAAACATGTGCCAGCGGACCAGTGTGGTAACGGTTTCGATCATTTTCTTTGGGAACGCCATTCGAGTCATAATTTTGGCGGCCATTTTCGCTCCTACCATGTCATGGCCGTAGAACGTCCAATCCTTCTTCTCCTCTGACCAGCGTCTTGTGGCAGGCTTTCCAATGTCATGGAATAGGGCTGCAAGTCGTGTTTCCAGAGTGAAATCCTTCTTCGCCGAGTGTTCTACTGTTCGTAGGATGTGCTCGAAGACATCGAACGAGTGTGCTTTGTTCTGTGCAACGCCGATTCCCTCCTCTAATTCAGGTAGCACCTGTTTCAGAATACCCAGCTTGTTGCACAAAATAAGTCCAATATGCGGACGTGGAGACATAACAATCCGTATAAATTCCTCACGGATACGCTCCCCAGCGATTTCTTTAAGGTGTCTAGCGTTGAGGGCAATTGCACTTTGTGTTGCTGGATCGATCGTGAAATCAAGTTCCATGGCTATACGAACAGCCCTTAGTATACGTAGAGCGTCTTCGCTGAATCGTGCTTCCGGTTCCCCCACCGTACGGATCGTCTTCTTCTTAAGGTCTATACGTCCATCAAAACGGTCTACTATCGTTCCTGCAAGTGTCAGGGCTATTGCATTAATGGTGAAATCACGACGTTTCAGATCATCCTCGAGCTTTGAGCTCCAGGTAACGGAATCAGGGCGTCTTTTGTCCGTGTAACCTCCTTCCAGGCGGTATGGCGTCACCTCAACAACCTTAAGAGTTGTGTCCTCTACCCCATCATTAACCACTCCGACCGTACCGTACTCGTTTTCATAGAAAGTGTTAGGAAATGAAGCTGTAATTTGTTCAGGAGTTGCGTTGGTGGTTATGTCCCAATCCTTTGGTTTTCTCCCAATTAGTAAATCTCGTACACATCCACCGATAAGATATGCCTCAAAACCCTTATTTTCCAAGGTCTCAGCAACTTTTGCTATTTCGGTCGGTATCTCCAACTTTAGCGTATTCTCGGCTTTTTCCACACCGATATTGTAGTATTTCTTTTGAAATTCGCCTAATCTAGCGTATGATTTCAATTATCGCTCTCGTGGTGAAATGGATATCACAACGGTCTTCGGAACCGTTATTGAGGGTTCGAATCCCCCCGAGAGCATAGGCGAAGCGAAGGATGGAGAGGGGGCGCGGGGCGCTTCCAAGTGGGATTCGAAGCCCGATTGAGCATTTTTCGAGGTTTTTGCGAGGGAAAAGCCAATTGGGGTACTGAAGCTGTAAGCTTCGAATCCCTCGAGAGCACTAGTTTTGCGGAAACACCGATTTCTGCTATCCTATTGTCAGTTAGGGTCTGCGGGTATGGTTTAGTGGTAGAACACGTCCTTGCCAAGGATGAGATTCGGGTTCGATTCCCGGTACCCGCATAAATAACGAATGAAATGAGGTATTTGGCGGGTAAGCAATGTGCCTACGCACATTGCGCCCGGGAATCGAAAAGGTTCTCCCCTATCCAGTACTTATTTTTCTGAAAACAAGTACTGGATGGGAAACCTGTACTGCTCCTGTAAGCGCCCTGTTTGGCTAAGAGCGAAGCGATTAGTTACAAACAGTAGTCCCTTTAGGGGGAGAGATTTCCTGGTACCCGCATAAAATAAAAAGAAATGAACGTTACTCCCTTTCTTCTTCGAAATTGGTGTGATGTCGAGATAAACGCAATTGGACAAAGCCTATAAACTGTGGATAAGACAGTGGATATGTGTATAAAGGACAGGTTGATGGTTCACGTGAAATCTATTTTACGGCCACAGATAAGGATTTATGGAAAAAGACAGATAAACTAAGTCCCTTAGTGTTTCACATGAAACATACTGCATCAAAGATTGAAAATGTTGGTGAGTCAATATTTCTTCAGGTGGGAGTTAAGATCTTTCTTCGGAATGAAGATGGAAAGTATCTACTATTGAAGCGTTCTTTTGAACGGTATCCGAACATAGAAAATTTCTGGGACATACCAGGAGGGAGGATTATTCCGGGAACCAAGATCTTGGACAATATTGTTCGAGAGGTATTCGAGGAGACTGGATTGTCTGTTAAGTCGAGTCCCATACTGCTGTATGTTCAGGATGTTTTACGTCTTCCTGGAAAACATATTGTTCGTTTAACCTTTTCCGCGTGCACTTCTGGTAATCCTGTGCTCGATGGGGAACATGATGCCTTTAGGTGGGTGACCCTGAAAGAAATGGAGGCTCTGAAGAAATTAGATAAATTTACCCGTGAGATCATAGAAAAGAAGTTACTCAGCAAATAGAGTCATTTGTTTCATCTGAAACATATTTTTTGGAGAGTATGAGTCACACACAAAAAGTAGGTGCTGTCGGTGAGGAGTTGTCTGTAAGGTTCCTTGTGAAAAAAGGGTATGATGTCATTGATAGGAACTATCGGCGACCTTGGGGCGAGTTGGATATCGTCGCAAAGAAAAAGGGAAAGATACATTTTATTGAGGTTAAGACGTTGTCTTATAAGATTGTTTCATCTGAAACATCTAAAATAAAAGATTTCTTTCGTCCGGAAGACCATGTGAACGATGAGAAAGTCAAGCGTTTGGGCCGTATAATACAAACTTACCTTGGTGCGAAACATGTTTCATCTGAAACAAAATGGCAATTCGACGTCGTGGCTATAGTAATTGATGTCGAGGTAATGAAGGCAAAAATTAAATTTTTGGAAGATGTAACGATGTAGACAGTAAAGGACGCAGTGTGTGTAAGATGTCCTTAATTTCCTGTCTTTTAGAATATTTTCTAATCATATGTTAGTATCGTTGGGTCGGGACGGGTAAAGACGGGGCGTAGTGTAACGGTAGCATTCATGCTTTGGGAGCATGCGGTCCGAGTTCAAATCTCGGCGCCCCGAAATGAAGCGAATCAAGGTAAAGGATCCGGAATTTAAGCTGAAAGGAGGTCGGGGAAAAGGATTTTTCCCCGCGGAGGAAAATAGCGAGTCTTCGAGTTCTAGAAACCGTGGTTTCTGGGGCGCAACGCAGTGAACAGTGAACAGTGAACATTCTCGGTGTCCGAAAATATTTGTGAAAGTCATTGTCAACAAACTTGCTGTTGAGTATGCCGACGAAGGGAATGGACCCGTGATGCTCTTTCTTCATGGGTGGAACACTGATTTACATACATTTGATGCTTTAACTGCAGAGCTATCGAGAGATTTTCGAATAGCCCGTCTTGATCTCCCTGGTTTCGGAGGAAGTGAATTGCCCAAAGAATCTTGGGGGGTAGGGGAGTACTCTATTTTTGTTAAAGATTTCTGCGAAAAACTGGATATTACCCCCGTTGCGCTTCTTGGGCACTCATTTGGTGGGAGAATAGCGATCAAAGCGGTTGCGCGTGGTATCTTTACACCAGAAAAACTGATACTTCTTGGTTCTGCGGGTGTCGCAAGGAGGACGGTTGCGCGGGTTATTACGACTAGTATCGTTGCTTTCAAGAATTTTGCCCGTTTTATACCGTCTTCCAACTTTTTTTATGCAAAAGGCCGTTTCTTCCTACGTAGGCTTGGGGGGTTCTACCAGCAACGTGAAAGTGATTATCATGCTGCGGGAGCACTAAAGAGTACCTTTTTGAAGGTGATTGCTGAGGATTTGAGCCCAGAAGCTAAAAAAATAAGCATCCCGACTCTACTTATTTGGGGAGAAGACGATACGGCGACCCCACTTTCCGAAGGAAAGCGCTTGCGAGAGCTCATTATAGGCTCTACACTTAAGGTTATTGCAGGGGCATCACATTTTGTACATCAAGAGAAACCATCTCAAGTTTCTACGTTAGTGAGAGAGTTTCTGCGTTGTCTATGAACACCATTTTTTTAAAGAACTTTCTGTCTCGTTACTCACCGAAGTATGTGCGTTCGCTTGTCTATATGATGCAAGCAAGCGAGTATCATGTTCGCGACTTTGTGAGGTGGTATTTGCGAACACTCAACTTCGCGCAAGTAGAGCAACGGAAAAAATTAGTTGTTACTCCCAAAGCATTTGTTTTCCTTTCGGTGGGGTATCTTGTCCTCGGTCTACTGTACGTCTTTGTTGTCTGGGCCGTTTTAGTAGGGATTGTATGGTGGAAGTATCTTCTCTCCCTCTTTGTTTTTCTTGGAGCGCCCATTGCTATTGTGATCACTATGGTCGGACTTCTTCTTGTGAGCAGATATATTCAAATGCCGGTTGAGTATTTTATCGTTGCGTCCGCTAAGGAGAAACTCCGCATGCATCCGGCTCATAAAATCGCGGTTGCGGGCAGTTTCGGGAAAACCAGCATGCGGGAAATACTCAAAACGGTACTTGGGGCAGGGAAGAAGGTTGCGGCTCCTCCTCGAAGTTACAACACACCTCTCGGTATTAGCGCGTTTGTTAAGAGTCTCAAAGGCGATGAAGAGGTTCTTATTTTTGAAATGGGTGAGTATTATCCTAAGGATATTAAACGACTATGCGCCTTTGTCCAACCAACTGTCGGCGTGATTACCGGCGTTAATGAGGCACATTTAGAAAAATTCAAGGATATTGAGCGGACGAAAAAAACTATTTTTGAGCTTGCTGATTATTTAGGCGATAAGCCGATCTACGTAAATGGTGAGAATGAATTGGCTCAAAAAAACGGAAGACCTACTGATTTGTTGTACAGTCGTTTCGGTGTCGGATCATGGAAGGTTCAAAAACCAAAGTCAGATGTATCAGGAACATCTTTTGTTCTTCAGAACGAGTCCTCTAAGGTGAGTGTCCGTTCGCAGCTTCTCGGTCTCCATCAAATCGGACCACTTTCGGTGGCGGTGGATATGGCGGCAGATTTTGGGTTGAGTCTTGAAGCTATCGAAAGGGGCATTTCTGAAACAAAACCATTCGAACATAGGTTAGAACCTAGGACAGACGTCCAAGGTATTACGATTCTTGATGATAGCTATAATGGAAACCCTGATGGGGTTCGAGCCGTCATTGAGTTCCTTTCCTCGCTTCGAGGGGGGAGGCGTTGGTATGTTACTCCCGGTTTGGTGGAGATGGGTAAGAAGAAAGAAGACGTACATAAAGAAATCGGCGCGCATTTGGCAAAAGCTGGTATTGAAAAGGTGGTGCTTGTTAAAAATTCAGTCACCCCGTTTATTGCTATGGGTCTTCGCGATGCGAGGTACAGTGGGGAAGTTGTCTGGTTCGATAGAGCTCTCGACGCTTTCGCAGCGCTTCCGAACCTCACGGTGAAAGGTGATATTGTACTCTTGCAGAATGACTGGCCGGACCAGTACGCGTAGGACACGGAAGCGACACAGAATAAGAACACGGAAAAAACACAGAACCCCCTGCCTCCTCTAACCCTTTAGAGGGGGGTACCGAGTCTGCGAGGCGAAGCGGTGACGAGAAGGTGGTATGTCTCTAATAATTCTGTACACTTATATTTGTATGAAGTTACCTCAAGAGATTCCTAATTCAGCTGCTACTACTCCACCTGTTGAACAGTCAACGGATGAGCCTGAAGTAACTCTCACGCGGCAACACGTTCGAGGGTACTCAAAACTCCATTCTAAAGAAGAGAGGGATATGGTGGCAGAGGAGGTACGCGGTTTACGCACAGACTATTTTAGCCGTATCAGACAACTTGAAGATTCTCTCGCATTAGTTTCGAGCCAGCTTGCAGAGAAAAAGGCAAAATATGCTGAGGTCGGTGCTGCAATTCCAGAATTAGAGCGGGAATTGGCAGCACTTGAGGGAAGTTCCCTCAATTCTTTTTTGTCGCTTCTTAATCTCAACAGAAAAGAGCGGAGTTTAAAGAGGGAGGCGATACTGCAAGAGGGAACATTCAAAGAGCTTGAAATTTCCACTGGCCGTCTGACCGAAACACTTGAGGCGCTTAAGCGCGAGCGTGATTCACGCACGGAGCTGGAGCAGGCCAAGGACCGAGTTAAAGGGTTCTACGCGGAGCAGAAAGCGGAGCTGAAAACCGAAGTTCTAAAGCTTTTTGTCGAGCAGGCGAAAATACGGGATATCAACCGAATTTCTCAAGAGCATGACGTCATGTTTGTTCACGGCATACATCCGAAATTTGTTCCGAAACAGAATTCACTAATGCATAATCAGGCTGATTGGCAAACGAAACTCAAGGTGACTTTGGCGTTTGCACCTACTGTCTCTAGCTCCACTCTTTCAGATGGAGATGGTCCTGATGCCATGTGGGCACGGATGGGCGTTATTCTCAATGGAGGGCAGGCGGAGAGTGCTTCGCGAGATGACAATGCTACGCAAGCGCGAGGCTTTGAAAAACGTAGTGAAAGTCAAACAAAAATGACAGACTATGAGATTCAAAGCGCTATTTCCGGTCGATATATGAGAGGCGCAAAGCGATATAATGAATTTTCTGTCGCAACGCCTAAGATAGCCGGTTTTTACTTTTCCAGGGAAGAAACTAAAAACTCACCACCCGACCTCGTTCCTCTTTCGGAAATCACCGAGACCTGTACTGCGCTCCGGCTGCCGCTCTACGAGATTGTAAAGGGTCAACCGTATCGTACTCATGTGGATGAAAAAACAGGTGAGATAATCCGAGGTGAACCCGTTCAGAAAGAAGATTTGGTGAAAAGTTCGTGGAAGATAAGTGAAATAGAGAGAAGTCAGATTATTGAGGAATTAGTAGACGCCTCGCCGTTCAAGATTGTTCCACAGGAGGGTGACTATATGGACGCGCGGGCTCAAGGTGTCGAGAAATACTTAAATCTGGAGTTTGAGAAATTACCCAAAGAGAAACTGGCTGAGGTTAAATCTACGACGACCTCCGGCATTTATACGTATCGTGTTGATTCATCTGGTAAGGATTTGGAACGAAGTTGTGTCGTACCGTTTCGGGAAAAAGAGCTGACAAAAGAGGAAAGATGGCAATGGAATGTGTTTGACGACCTTCCGAGAGCACTTAATCGGAGAGCTATGGATAAGTGGAACCAGACCCACCGTGTCTCTATCACGAGCCGCTGGATCATTGAAACTCTCGAGTATTTTGATGCGGAGACATTCTTGCAGGCGCTTAGTCATGAGGTTTCGCGCTTTGTAAGTTTGAAAGGGCAATTTGAGATGTTGGCAGGAAGGGAGGTAGGAAAGAAACAACATCTTGGAAATCAACTCGCTTTTTTCTTGCATGGTTTTGGGGAAGCCGCTAGGCAATTCGGCGAAGTAAAAATTGCGGAGAAGGCGAGACTAATTGCCGACCGTTTGACAGGAGAGAGCGAATATCAAGAGGTTTTGAAGAAGCGTACTGGCAGTCGAGGATTTTTCCGACTTACTAAGGAAGACATTAAGTATTTGCAAGAAGGAAGAGTTAATGAGGTGTAAATAAAAACCCTAGTGCGCAAAAAAGTGTCAAGTTTTTTGTGGACCTGGTGTAAATATGCCTAGAAATATGTACAATTCATTTGTTCAGGTAACATAGCTAGATACGTTGAGGGTTGTAAGTTTATGAAAACAATAGCAGTAATTTTTGGGGGAAGAAGTGCGGAGCATGATGTCTCGATCATCACGGCGCATATTCCGATTATAGACTCACTGCAGGCCGCAGGGGGTTTTGATATTTGGCCGGTGTATATTACGAAAGTAGGGGATTGGTACGCAGATAAAGCCATGAACAGATTGGCGTTTTTCAAACAGCCTAATTATGAAGCTGTTTTGAAGAAGCAAAAAAAGGTTCAGCTTTCCTTTGATAAAGGACTCACTCTTGTTTGGCCGGGACTGCGTGAGAAAAAAGTGAAAATCGATGTCGTCTTTCCCTCTATGCACGGGACATACGGTGAAGATGGTTCACTTATGGGGCTCCTCCGTATGGCGAAGGTGCCGTTTGTTGGCTGCGATATGGCTTCGTCGGCGGTTGCAATGGATAAAGCGTTTACCAAGCAAGTACTCGTTGCTGAGGGTGTACCTGTGGTTCCGTTTACGTGGTTTACTAAAGTAAGCTGGGCACAGTCAAAAAAGTATCTCCTCGAAAAGATATCTACACTGAAATACCCTCTCTTTGTAAAACCAGTCCACCTTGGTTCCAGTATCGGAATCACTAAGGTTAAGAGTTTCGCTCAGCTTGAAAACGCAATTGAGGTTGCGCTTCATTACGATGACAAGATTTTGGTAGAAGAAGGAGTCGAGGATTTGATTGAAGTAACGCTTCCGATTATCGGGAATTATGAACTAACACTGGCCTCAGTTGAACGACCGCTCAATAAAACAGAATTTTTTGATTTCAAAGATAAATACCTTTCTGGAGGGAAGGGGGGTGGTGTGAATAGTGAATATAGCGAGATTCCTGCCAATATTGATGCTGAGCTTCTGAAGCAGGTGCAAGACCTTGGTAGAAAGACTTACAAAACGCTTGGTTGCTGCGGTATTGCCCGAGTTGATTTTCTTATCAATAGCGCTACCAAGAAGATTTTCGTAAATGAAGTAAATACACTCCCTGGCAGTTTGTACCAGCATAACTGGAAGAAGTCCGGCCTCTCCGGCGTAAAACTCGTCACCAAGCTCATCTCGCTCGCCGAAGAGCGCTTCGCTGCCGAGCAGCAACTCACCCACACCTTTTCTTCTGAAATTCTCTCCAAGGTCGGCGGTCCTAAAGTGCAATAACAAGCTTTTTATTCTCCCTTTTCTAAAGGGATCAGACGAAGTCGAGGGATTTCCTCCCCTCCTTTCTAAGGAGGGGATTGAGGGGTGGTAGCATTTCTCTTGCACCATCTTATGGGCTACTCTTTACCCAAGTAAAGAGCAGCCCCATAAATGCGGCAAATAAAAACCCGACAACCGTTTGATTGGTTGTCGGGGAAGTCGTTGAGTCGTGCCTTTACATGAGGTGCCGACTCGTTTAAACCTTACTACCCGTTAAAGGTAGACGGGGCTGTAAACTCTTTAGTGTACGAACACCCTTTACCGACTATGCGATATTCCAAATCAGAGCTCCTTTGGTTGCATGCTCCTTCACGAACCGCCAGATTTTGGAATCGTACCAAGGGGAAGACGGGTAGGGTGGCGGAAACTCTCCTCGGTCTGTCGGTTTCTCCGGTGCTTGGTACACCGTCCCCATCATGAGAGCATTTGGCATCATTCCCAAGTTCACAGTGTTTATTCGTGCCTCCGGCCACGCCATTGCCAGACATCGTGAGGTGGTGCCGGACCCTCCCGCCACCCATACTTCTTCAGGTCGAACGGGAAGATTTCGTGCCATTTCCACCAAGTGTTCCACAAACATCTTACACTCGAAGCCGATTGGCATATAATACGCACTCCGCATTTCTGCATAATGTTCGGCCAACCCAGCTAAGTTCTTTTGGTGAGCCACCCCTTCCATAAAGTAGCAAGTTATGTTGTTCAATGACCGTGCTTTCGCATGGATGCAGGTCATCACTTCCGGTCCCGCAAAGAACAAGGTTACTTTTTTGTTGTGGTAGAGGCCGGCCAGCCCCAATGCGTAACCGGAATGTCCGTATGCATGTCCCGCGTACACAACTTCTTGTTCTGGTATTTGTGGAAACACTTCCGCTACGCACTTTGCCTTGATGCCTCCGGGAAAGAGGTCACCTCTCACGACGTTGAAACCGTCGTGCTCCTGCAGTATCAGTCTGTGGAATTCCATATAAGTTTCCTTTCTGGTTTTATCTGCCTACAACGGTTAGGCGTTTTTCGCTGCCCGCCGGTTGATGATCGTTGCCGATGGAGATAAGTACCAGTTCAGTCTCCGCTTTGATTGCGTGCGGCGCATACGGTGGTACAAGGTAAGTCATCCCCTCGAACATGGAGTACGGCCTTCCGCAGTACACAAGCACTCCCTTTCCTTTGGTCACCATAAGAATGTGCGCCCCCGGATGCGTATGCATATCAACGCCCAAGCCTGCTGGAAAGCGGATGACATCCGCGCCGAATTTATCGGAAAGTACCAACGGAAGGGCACTGCCATAGCTGTGCGCCATCTGAATCGGTTGTACCCCCTCGAATGACACAAGTTGTCCATTGATGAAGTCGCACCATTTGGATTGAATCAGTCCTGTTTGCATAGTTTTCAATTTTCCTTTCTGCCCAAAACGATACCGTTTAGAGTGCGAGTGGCAAACAGGACTCGCGAGTGGTACTTACCACCTTTACAAATCCACGGCCATATGTATAATTATCCTGTCATTCCACTGAAAAGTGGAATCCAGAGAAAGTAAGACTGGATTCCCGCCTATGCGGGAATGATAGAAAAACATGGACCACCAGGAACTACTCCAATCACTCGGACTATCCAAGAACGAGGCCAAGATATATGAAACCCTGCTTAGGCAGGGCGAGGTGGGCGTTGGTGTTATCTCGGAGAAATCCGGCGTGCATCGACGGAATGTGTACGATTCGCTGAACCGTCTTATGGAAAAGGGTCTTGTATTCGAGGTTGTTGAGTCGGTTGAGAACAAGTATCAGGCGTGTGAGCCGAAGAAGCTCACCGAGATAGTGATCGAGAAATTGGAGGCGGTAGACAAAGCATTGCCCGAACTTGAGAAACTCCACTTCAGTACTCCATCCACGTATCGCGTGCACACCTATCGCGGCAAAGAGGGGTGGAAACAGTACATGCGTGACATCATCAAGACCGGTGAGCCGTTCTACTCTATCGCCGCGCAGGGCGCGTGGCTGGATGAGCGAGTGAAATCATTTATTCCGGCTTTCCTCCAACAGCTCAAGGCAAAAAAGATACCGATGCACCATTTGTTTGATTATGAGGTGAAAGAAAACAATCATCCGATTATCAAAGAGGTGGGTAAGGACTACAAATTTCTTCCGAAAAAGTACGCCACCACTTCAGGTATTGATATTTTCGGCGACCACGTGAACATCATGCATCACCAGACCTTGGGCAAGGTCGGTACCGACGACGAAATTACCTTTACAGTTATTGTGAACAAAAATCTTGCCGATTCATTTCGAACTTGGTTTCAGTACATGTGGGACATGTGTCCGAAAACGAACGCGGACTGAACGCAGACTTTTGCAGACTTCACGCAGGCAAAGGACGATTGACAGGGGTGTATTCAGCGTATACACTCTGTATATATGAATAAAACTATCATCAATATCAAAACGGACAGGGATGTGAAGGCGAAGGCGCAAAAGGTGGCCAAGAAGCTTGGCATGCCCCTCTCAACCGTGATTAACGGTTACCTCCGCGAATTCGTGCGCACCGAGACGGTGCATTTCTCGCTTCGGGATTCTCTGCCGCTGGGCAAACCGGAAGGGGTGCTCAAACCCGCTGTGGCTCGCCGTCTCGCACGGATACACAAGGATATTGTGGAGGGAAAAAATCTCGTTGGCCCGTTCAACTCTGCGAAAGAAGCGATTTCCTATTTGCGAAGCTGATGCGCATAGATTTTCACCGCACATTCAAGAAGCAATACAAGAGAGCTCCCGCCAAAATTCGGGAGCAGTTTAACGAACGACTCCAATTGTTTGAAGACAACCCCTTCCATCCTCTTTTGGTTAATCACGCGCTTGGAGGTGACCGACTGGGCAAGTGGAGTATCAACATCACCGGAAACTGGCGAGCGTTATATGTCTTTCAAGACGCGGAAACAGTTGTCTTTGTTGAGATAGGGACGCATCCTCAACTATATGGATAAAAATATTCTGGCATTCCCCGCCCGTACCGAACGGTACGTTCGGGCGGGTGCAGAATATCAGAATATTAATTTCGCAGTGTAGTATGGATCTTTATGGATAGACAAACTGCGATTAAACAACTGGAAGAGCTAGAGCGGCTGGGTGGGGTAAAAAAGATGCGCCTTGCGGCCGAGGGGTGGAGGGAGGAGTGGCAGACGCTTATCTCAATCCTCATGTCCGCGCGGACGCGCGATGAAGTGACGGTGATTGTTGCGGAAAATCTGTTTGCGGAGTTCCCGACGCTAGTGGAACTTTTAAAGGCGAATCCAAAGGATGTGTCGAGGATCATCGGGCCGGTGAACTTTTTTCAAAACAAAACGAAATACGTCATCGCGATTTCCCGAAGGCTGCACGAAAAACACGGCGGCAAACCGCCGCGTACGATAGAAGAGCTCATCTTGCTCCCCGGCGTCGGTCGTAAAACCGCGAATGTCTTTATTTCAGAATATGGCGCTCCCGCTATCGGCGTGGACACGCATGTCTCCTACATCTCACAAAAACTCGGGTGGACGAAGAGCAAAACACCCGACAAAATCGAAATTGATTTGAAAAACCTTTTCCCGCAGAACTTTTGGAGCCGCGTGAACGGCAGTTGCGTCCGTTTCGGCAAAACCTATATGAGCCGCATCAAAAAAGACGAGCTACTCCAAAAGATTTCCAAAATCTAACACCGACTATGCCCTAGCTGCTCTTTATCCGAGTAAAGAGTAGCAGAAAGTTCTATTTAGCTGATTTCTGCAGCTTAAAAATAGCAAAATCCTTGACCTTCCTCCCCTTGAGCTCGTATTCCGGTGTGAAGAGGGTGTCCACGAGATCCAAACCGGCTTCTTTGAACGCCGCCGTATACCATTCTATCGGCCGGTGCGATTCGATGATCTCATAATTACCCTCCTTCTTTATCTTTTTATAGTTGTGGTTGTCTTCGTACTTATGCTTGGTCTGCATCCTAAAATCAATTTTTGACTCGGGCACATCGAATATGAGTGGGTTGCAGAAACCGACATAGACCGTGCCCCCCTCCTTAACTTTGAGGTATATATTCTTTAGAATATTTTTTACTTCCTTTTCCGGGACAATACAGAGCACGAGATTGCAGATTATGATGTTAAAGTAACTATGCGGGATGTCTTCGACTTTTTTGTATACATTTTCGCGGCCGATCCTCTCACCCGCTCTCATCCGCATGTCGGGTGAGATGTCGAACAGTCTGCTGTCAGCTCCCTTCGCCTTGAGAGCTGTGGCCAATACCGCAGGCCCGCCCCCGTAATCAAGCACTTTTTTATTCTTGAGATTGCCGAGCAACGGAATCAGGGTGTTATCGTAGTACGCTAACTTTATCTTCTCGGACTCAAGCTCCTTTAGCACCTTTCCCCACTGGCGCTGGCCGGAAACCAGTATCCTGTTGGAATCCCACATGATCTTCCAGAATTTATCGTACGATTCTGCAGCGATTTTATTCGATATGAGAATCCCAATCGGGATTTTGGTCCAAATGATGATACCTATTTTGTCATTGCGGATTATTGTTTCCGTGAGCGGCTCAAATGATTTCTTTATAAACTTGTATTCCGTCTTCGGATACTTGTTGTCCCCCGTCCAATCTTTCAAAGACTCATTGAAAATGAGCTTCGCGTTGATTCCTAATTTTGCTCTCTCTTTGTGATACTGCGTCCAGAAATCGTCGCCTAGCATCAGTGACTCTTTTGCGGAACCAAAAGTATGGTGATCCTTCCCACCGGCATTAAGCAGAACGGCCAGTAATTCTTTTACCTCGCCAATCCCTTCATAAGAAACTATATGATGAGCCGTTAATTTGTGTGACGCATTCGGCATGTTATCTTGAAAGCAACATACTAAGCAAAAGTATGACTGTTGAGCCAATCAAATACGCATTCATGTCTCGCCATTTACCCCGTACGGCAAACAACACAAGAAAAGCGGCAAATCCGGCAAACATCGCTTTGTCGAGTCCAAAGGTCCAAATAGTCACCAAAATCATTATCGCTACCGCGACAATGTCAGTCCAAGAGTACTCTTTCAAATCTTTTTTACTTGGAAACAGCATTAGACCGACAAAGAATAACGCACCTGTGGTAGCGACAACCGGAATGAGGTTTATGAGCGGCACAAGAAACAAGAAGAGTGACATCAAGAGCGCAACTACGACCGCAACCAGTCCGGTTCTGCCACCTTCTCCAATGCCAACCGCACTTTCCACATACGTAATTAAGTTTGATGTTCCGGTTGCCGCGCCGATAACCGTTCCAGCCCCGTCAACAATTAGTCCCTCTTTGAGACGAGGCAAATTTCCCTCACTATCGACAATATTGGTGTTTCTGGTAAGGCCGATAAACTTTGCGATACTTCCGTAGAAATCAAGAATAAAAAGTACGATAATGACAGACCAGATTTTTGGGTCAAAAATAATACGCCAATCAAACGCAAAAGTTCCGGCTAACATATCTTTGGACAGTGTGATGGGCTCGATTGGCTGTGCCACTCCTAAAAAATGAGCAAGGATTGCCGCGCCAATGATACTCAGAATAACGGCACCCTTAATTTTGAAGTGCTTCAATATCGCAACCAGAATAAGACCGGCACAAAAGATGATTGCTTCGTGAGAAGTGAGCAACCCTAAGCCTGTAACCTGAATTCCCTCATAGGCGAGTATGCCACTCACTTTGAGAGCAATAAGCATCAGGAAAACACCAACCGCCGCGGCAAGTCCTGATTTAAGTTTGTCCGGAATTGCTTTAACGATATTTACTCGGAGTGGTGTATAGCTGAGGAGAACGGTAAAAACTCCGGACCAAAAGACTGCCCCTAACGCACCTTGCCATGTAAAACCTAAAACACCCACAACGACGTAAGCAACATACGCATTCATTTCCAGTCCAGGCGCGACAGCGAACGGCAGTCTTGCCCAGACACCCATCAAAAGAGTTGCGATGACAGAACCTAGAATTGTCGCAAAAAAAGCAACACTCGTGTTGATTCCTGCGGCCGATAAGATTGCCGGATTAACGACAAAGATATATGAAAGAGAAAGAAACGTTGAAAGACCCGCAAAAATCTCAATCCTAAAAGACGAGCCAAGTCTTGTTATTCCAAAGAAATCATCCAGTCTTTTTAGCATAATGCTTTGATTAAATTGTTAATTATAAGTTTACTCCCTACTATGCTTGAATCAACGCACAGTAGAAGACTCTATGAATCCGCCAGCCTCAGCTGATGAACTCAATAAAGTGGGGGAGGTGTGACGTTCCCCCGTGAAAGTTTTCTCGGTTAACTTACAACCGAGTGGATGTACCACTATTTATTTACCGGGAAGATACCAATTTTATTGGTACCGCCTTCTCGTAGTCTCCCCACTATCGGGGCGGCTTTTTTTACGAGAAGCTGCCAGTCATCTGACCGCGGAGGGTACGACATCATTACTAAACCCGATTCTCCGCCAATCCCTGGCATGAACCATCCGCTCCCGTCGATTCCATCATGGGGACACTCTACTACGAGTGTCCTAATTCATTACGGAATGCTTCACTTCCTTTCAGAGTCAACCCGTTTCAAAGAGCTTCCTCTTTACTGACTCCTGTAATTATTGCACAGTTGTGTATGACTGTCAATCAATATTTTACAGTAATAAGGCTAATCTGCAATATAATATTGCAAAATAAGGATAAAAAAGTGTTGACGAAGTATTGACAACAAAGGTATTTTTGCTACTATAGGACCTACGCACTTTTACTTTTTTGGGTGTCATTCCCTTGAAAAGGGGAATCCAGAGTATGTAGTATGGTCCTGGATTCCCGCCTCCGCGGGAATGACGGAAGGGAAAAAGGTAAAGCATGCTAAACGCATAAGTCCTGTACTATTTCAATATGATAAATGAGCTATTAACGAAATTAGGCTTCAGTGATAAGGAGATTCAGGTGTATCTCGCCGTGCTTGAAAACGGTAAAATTGCACCTGCGCGGGTTGCTGCCGTTACCAACATCAAGCGCTCTACTGTCTATGCGGTGGCGAAAGAACTCCTGAAAAGAGGTGTTATTACCGAGGATGTTGAGGGTTCAGGTGGATATTTGGTCGCCTTACCTCCCGAAAACCTCAATTCCGCGGTAAAAGCTGAAGAGCAGGCGATTGCGGAGAAGAAGAAGATTATAAAGGAAGCAGTTTCAGAACTTCTGACGATACCACAGTCAAAATCGTACTCGGTTCCAAAAATGCGGTTCATTGACGAGTATAACGTGAAGGATTTTCTCTATCGGCAAACGCCGGTGTGGGAAGAAAGTATGTCGCTCACCAAGGAAACAACGTGGTGGGGATTCCAAGATCATACGTTCGTGGAAGACAAGGAATGCGGCGAATGGGTGGACTGGTATTGGAGCCGAGCGGCGGAAAAATTCGATTTGAAACTCATCTCCAATGATTCTGAGATTGAAGAGAAGATGAAAGCGAAGAATATTGAACGACGAGTGATTAAGTTCTGGAAGAAAGATTTCAAGTTTACCGCTACGACATGGATTCTTGGCGAGTATGTCGTCCTCATCATGTCCAAACAGCGTCCTCACTATCTCGTGGAGATTCACGATGCTGTGTACGCGCAAAATATGCGTGAAGTATTCCGCAATCTTTGGAATGTGATTGATATACCTAGCGCAAACTCATGAAAGAGAAAGCGATACGACAATTAGAGGAGTTGGAACGGCTTGGGAGCGTAAAGAAAATGCGCCTTGCGGCGGAAGGGTGGAGGGAAGAATGGCAGACCCTGATTGCGATTCTCATGTCCGCGCGGACGCGCGATGAAGTGACGGTTATCGTGGCTGAAAATCTGTTTTCCGAATTTGGAACGCTCCAAGAAATTGGTAAGGCAAACCCACGCGATATCGCGCGGGTTATCGAGCCGGTGAACTTTTCTCAGAATAAAACAAAATACGTGATTGCTATCGCGGAAGTTTTGCTTAGGGAATACAAAGGGAACCCTCCGCACGAACTTGAAAAATTGATTCTACTTCCGGGTGTGGGACGCAAGACCGCAAATGTTTTTTTGGCGGAGTACGGGGCTGACGCCATCGGTGTTGATACACACGTTTCCTATATTTCGCAGAAGCTCGGATGGACCAAACATACGGACCCCGACAAGATTGAACAGGATTTGCTCGCGCTCTTTCCGCGGACACACTGGCGAAAACTTAACTCCACACTGGTTCGCTTTGGGAAGACGTATCAGAGTAGAATAGAGAAAGACGAATTACTTTTGCGTATAAAGAAATGCTAACTGTCGCCCCGGCTCCTCTTTACTTGAGTAAAGAGGAGCCGGAGGCGGGAAGACGAATTACTCGCGGAGATTTCAAAATTAAAATCCTCCGGTTCATCAGAATGAACCACCTCTAGTCTACGACTACTTCGCTTTCGCAAAGGGGGAATAAAACCACCCCACCTCAATCCTCCCTACGGGAGCTGTACACTTTTCACATTCCGAAGACGGAACGCTCAAAGTCTTGCGAAGCTCCACGTATTCGCTTCTCACCCTCTAAAGAGGGGAGGAGGAAGAAGCAGAAAAAAGTTGATTTTTTTGGAAATGAATGGTACTATATGTTTTTGGAGACTCCTGCCGGTCCTCTTATAGAAAATCCCACTGATTTTCTATAAGGGAGAAAGGTTCATGTCGAAACCTTCTCCTTCCTTGTACTTATCCGTAGTGCGAACACTATGGCACTTTTACAAGCAATAGGTTTAGGAGTCGTCATCATTGTCCTTCGAGTGCTGGTTCCCGAGATTTGGAATGCGCTTGAACATCTCGCGCTTTCCTTCCTCGCTACCGCCGGTACGCTTGCTGACCATCTGCAAGCTGCTGTCGGTGCGATGAATATCCCGTCCGCACTCTAACCATCTTTGAAGCCGATCCTTTCTGGATCGGCTTCTGTATTTTTACATACAGGGTATACTTACACGTATATCAATAGTCTCATACGTATGTACTACCTCTTTGGCTCGTCGTTTGTCTGGGTCATTCTGTTTCTCGTCGGAATGATATATCTAAACAGTAAAATTAACCGCCTCTACGACCGGCTGGATAAACTGACAAAAGAGGGAGGGATAAGGGCTAGTACTCCCCCTTCCCTCGTCGTACCGACCTCGCCTGGAACTGTTGCGGCCGATTTCGGTGTTACTGGACAGAGTGCAAGTCTTGCCGATCTGGCGGGAGGGGTACCGTCTCCTTCCCCTGTATCTCCAAGTGATGTACGCTCGCCGTCTTTCAATAAACAGGTGAATACAGAAGAGAAGGGAGGGCAATGGATCGGAAAGATTGGGGTACTCTCTATTGTGCTTGGCGTTTCTTTCTTTCTTAAATGGGCGTTTGAGAATGATCTTATCGGTCCAATGGGACGGATCATGCTTGGGATTGTGGGAGGTGTTGCTTTTGTAGTGGTCGGACAGCTGCTACGCAAGAAGTATCTCGTGTACTCGGACATAGTCTCTGGTGGCGGTATCGCCATCCTGTATCTCTCTATTTTTGCCGCGTTCGCGTTCTATCACTTTATTGGGCAGGGTGTGGCGATGGGACTCATGTTTCTCATTACCGCTCTTTCCGTCACACTTTCGGTACTTGGCGGCACACAGCATCTTGCCGTATTAGGAATTATAGGCGGTATCGCTACGCCGGCTCTCGTTTCCTCTGGTGGGAACAATTTCGCTGGACTCATGGGTTACCTAACCATCCTCGACCTTGGTATTTTGGGTGTCGCTATTTTTAAGAAATGGAACAGACTCAATCTCCTCGGGTTTATTGGGACCGTCTTGTGGTTCTACTCATGGTACGAGAGTTACTACAAACCGGCGAATCTTCCTGAAGTGTTCCTAGTTCTCTCGATTTTCTTCCTTATCTATCTTATTGCCGGTATCGTCCACAACGTATTGTGGAAGCAAATCTCACCGAGTGAAGACCTTTTCCTCATCACCCTCAACGCAGCCCTCTACGCTTTGGGGGCATATGCCATTTTGAATCCTTTATATCATGGCGTCATGGGATTCTTTATGTTTTTCCTTGCCCTCTTGTATTTCCTTGTCGCCTTTGTCGCGTACCGGATGAACTCCGAAGATACCATGCTCAATGTGTATCTTCCTGGCATAGCCATTGTGTTTCTCACCCTCGCAATGCCTATTCAATTCTCAGGGAAATGGATTACGCTCGCTTGGCTTATTGAAGCGGCTGTTCTGACTGCCACAGGGAGTCTGGCGCGAAGGCATAGCATGAACCTTTTCGGAGCGGCTGTCTTTGCTGTTGGTCTCGTCCGGTTCTTTACCTTTGATTTGGCTATAAACGATATTTTTACTTTTACACCGATCTTTAACGCTCGATTCTTCTTGGGACTTTCAGCTGTTGTGGTTGCGTACCTCATGGGATATATGTTTGTACGGCATCTTGGAGAAGGCGATGAAAATGGACGTAAGGAGGGAGCGATGCTTTTCTTTGTCGTGGCGAACCTACTCTCGATTTTCATGCTCACGTCTGAGATTACGACACACTATGAAAAGGCACTCGCAATCCAGACCCAACAGTTTTCCAGTCTGCGAACCGATGTCTCCAGTAACGGCGGTAGTGGGCTCAGCGAACGAATTCAAGATGAATTTCGACAGAAAGAGATTTCATTCTACCAGGAGCAACAGTCTACTCGAAATCGTAGCAACACAGTCATCTCCATCGTCTGGTCGCTCTATGCTGCGGTACTCACCGCTATTGGGTTTGGTATGAAGCGACGGCTGGTACGTCTCTTCGGTCTCATTCTGTTCTTCGTAACTGCGTTCAAAGTGCTTATCAATGTATGGGCGCTTGGAGAGGTGTATCGTATTATCTCCGCTATAAGTTTCGGCGTTATCGCATTGGTGGTCTCATTCGTCTACGCCAAGTGGCGACATCGATTACAAGAAGTACTTTGATAATACGAACATGATACGAAATTACGAAAAAAAGAGTATAAAACAATTTTTTCTTCTTGGACTATTCATCGCGGCACCACTTTTTGCCGCAGCCGATTTCGTACCTTCAAAGTGGCAGCATCAGCGCCCCGTCACGATTCCTTCCTTTAACGAGGTAGGCTATGTTCGCCTGAAGCTCGACCGAGCGGTGGCCGTAGGGAACAACGGCTACAAAGACATCCGCGTACTCTCAGGTGGTAGGGAAGTACCCTATCAATTTTCCGTCGGAACCAGCGTAGCTAGTGAGGAATATATTCCCTCAAAAATCATTGATAAGGTGGTGGACAACGCGGGACGTCTGCAGTTCGTGTTTGACCTCGGTCAAAACGGGACACTTCACAGTAAATTGTTTATCCAGACCGGTTCTGCCTCCCCCAATTACCAACGACAGGTGAGCGTGTACGCCTCCTCTTCGCTTCTTCCTCACAATTCACCAGGCTGGAATCTCCTTACCGATAAGGGATATATTTTCAACTTTACGGACCGAAAGACAGTGTTTAGTACAGGTTCAAGCGAGGTTTCGTATCCTCAAAATAGTTCTCGCTATCTCCGTGTTGTTGTTGAGAATGGTCCGGAAGGTCCCATCTCGCTTGCTTTCGGGGAAGTGTACCAGTACGTGGTAAGTCCTGCTCAAGAGGAAACTGAAACGCTTCCGGCGGACGTCCTCCAGAAGAAGGAAGAACAGGTGACCGAAGTTATAACCGACCTTGGATCTTCCGGTATTCCTTCGCATGGTCTTACCCTCTCGATTAGTGATAAGGGAAACTTCAACCGGACTGCGTATCTCTTCGGGAGTAATGATGCAACCGCGTGGTCTCGAATAGGACAAGGTCAACTTTCACAGATTGACACGCCGAGATTTACCGGCGGGAATGTAACTATCAGCTACCCTGAGGCGACGTACCGCTACTACAAAGTAAGTATCCAGAATTTTGATGATGTTGCGCTCACTGTTGCTCCTCATGTTGAGGTTGCGCATATCATCCGCACTGTCGTCTTCGAAGCAACTCCAAATGCATCGTATACACTCTACTATGGTAATCCAACGGCATACGGACCACGTTACGATCTCGCTCGTTACTTTGAATATTTCGAAACCGCGTCGCTTCTCGAAGTCACACTTGGAAGTGAACACGAGAATCCTGAATACGTTGCAGCCGCCGGCCCTGTCGTTCCGTTCACCGAACGAAACAAGATATTACTCAATGTGACGCTGGCGTTTCTCTGCCTTCTTATTGCAGGATTTGTTGGGTGGTACATTTGGAGGCATGTGAACGTTCATAAGAGTTCTGAAACATCTGCTCCGATCTCGCCGACAGTTCCTCCAACCCAGTCTGCCTCTTCTTCGTCTGAGACACCGCTACCCCCGAACTCTCACATGTAATCAGAAAAATCTTCTCCTCGAAGACCCTCCGACTTGAAGTCGGAGGGTTTTTTGTTACGATGCAGTGTATGAAGATTACACCGGTGCATATTCGGACGTTTCAAGAAACAGTGTTTCGCTTTTATACAAAACAGAGTAGGTCCTTACCATGGAGAGATGCACGCGACCCGTACGCGATTTTGGTTTCGGAAATAATGCTTCAGCAGACGCAGGCGGAGCGAGTGGTTCCTTTTTATGAAACGTTTCTTAAGAAGTTTCCCACTCTTCAGACACTTGCTCGGGCGTCCGTTGGTGAGGTGCTGCGATTATGGCAAGGACTCGGCTACAACCGGCGCGCGCTCAATTTAAAACGTTCTGCGGAAATGATTGTAAATGAATACGGAGGAGTTTTTCCAGAAACCGTTGAGGCGATAGACACGCTTCCCGGAGTCGGTCCGTACACTGCGGGAGCTGTCGCTGCCTTCGCTTTTGGCAACTCCTCCGCGTTTATTGAAACAAATATCCGTACTGTGTATCTTCACTTCTTTTTTCGGGACAAGTTGAACGTGTCCGATGAAGACATCTTGACGGTGATCCGTCAGACCTTACCCGACGCCCAACATTCCAACATTCTCAAGAATGTTGGAATGTTGGGACGTAAAAAAGTAGTGCGCGAGTGGTACAACGCGCTCATGGACTACGGAGCAATGTTGAAAAAGAAAGAAGGGAATGAAAATGTCAGGAGCGCTGGCTACAAAAAACAGTCAAAGTTTAAAGGTTCACAAAGAGAGTTGCGCGGAGAGATATTGCGTAAAGCTTCGCATGGTATAGTCTATGCATCAACCTTCGCAACACGTGAGCAAAAAGGCCTTTCTGTTTCACAAACTCTTTCGGATCTTGAATCGGAAGGGTTTCTGAGAAAGAAGGGAACTGGTTTTGTATATGCATCATGAGTTTCACTCGCACAACTGAAAATTTTATATGTGAGCACTGCGGAGTGTCGGTTACAGGAAATGGTTACACAAACCATTGCCCGAACTGTCTATGGTCTAAGCATGTCGACATCCACCCGGGCGACCGCTCTTCTCTTTGTGGAGGGTCTATGGAACCTTGCAGTGTTGCTGTTTTGTCCGGAGTGCAACGAATTTTGCATGTGTGCATCGTTTGCAATTTCACGCGCACTCAAAATGCAGCAAAAGAAGATTCTGTGGAACACCTCGTCGAACTTTCGACTCGACCATTTCCCAGTTTGCCACTTTCTTAACGGTACCTGCAGAGGCGGTACCTATGTATCAAGGTGTAGTATCTCTCGCACGTCTGCTTCAAGAAGATTTATTTCGGCTAGCAAGGAACGCCGTGCAAACTTCCTTAGTGTGCACGATGGCTGAGTGAGGACGAAATATAAGGGTTTACTACCGTAAGGCTTGTCCCCGCGAAGTACGAGCGTTGCTTGTTCCTTAAGACCAAGTCTTGCCCTGGGGTCAATACCGCTTTTATTTTCCCAAAAGAGCATTTACGAGCGCTTCTCGGAGTGCCGGAAATACATTTTTTGCAAAACTAGTAGCACTGATCCGAACATCGCCCGCGAATAGAGAGGAAATGTCATCCTTATTGTGTTCTCTAAAACTTGCACCGATATGACTCATGGTGAGAGCGTTTAGGTTTCGGTCCTTTGTTTCCGCTCCTTTTGAAGCAGTGACGATAAGACCGATAAGTTGTCCTTCCTGATTTACCACCGGGCCCCCGCTTGCGCCATGTTGAGCCAGAACTGAGCCGCCAATCGAAAAAATATCTTCGGTCCCTCCTTTAAAACTGTACACGCGTCCTGGCTGAACAATTGAAGAACTTGGGTAGAGGTCCCTTTGAATACTGATCCCTCCAAGAAACCCTGCCGGATATCCAGCAGCAAGAACGCTGGATGTGACTCGTGTCGAAGTGCTACTAAAATCAGCAGGGACGAATGGAAACTCAGCTGGCATTTCGAAATCTGGGTGAGTGGTGTCGGTAATCAGTAGTAGAGCAAAATCGTTCTCTCCTGTTCCGGAGGCTTCTTCTTCATTTATTTTCTTTGCGTTTTCAGCGATCCATTGCGGGGAGATATATAAGAGTTTCGCCGTGTATCGATTTTGTGCGGGTTCCCCTGTGCGAATTGTACAGGTAAGGAAATCCTCACGGCCGTAATCTTTAAGCAAGAGATATTCTCCAACGTGCGCGTTTGTCAGAATAATACCGCGTGGATCGATGATGACACCGCTTCCCGACAACGGTTCAAATAGACCACTTCGTTTGCTTACACAGAGAATATTTACGAGTGCCTTTCGTGTAAGGGTATTGATGTCGTCAAAAGAGAGTAGTGGGCGCGGAGGGATAGTTTCTACGATCGGCGTAGTGCTTGCGGTGACCGTCGGCGTTGTCATTTCTGTACTGTTTACTGAAGGGGTGGAGGTTGCTTTAAGAAGCGCGTTTAGTTTCGATCGGGTAAGTGTTCCCACTATTCCATTGGCAGTGCGCATCTTTGCGGGTGTAAGTATTTCTTTTGCGTATTTATTTTGGAAAGTAATGACGGCTCTTTTTGTCGCGGGACCAAACAGCATTGTTTCTTTTCCTGCACCGCCCGATTGTTGAGGGCCTCCAACCTTCGTCGCCGTGTCGCGATTTAAAAGTATTTGCAGGTAGCGCACGTCTTCATTAACCGTTCCCAATTTGAGCGTACGCTCAAATCGGAATGGCGAGGGGATGGCACCTTCCGCACGCACCTCAGTTATCGCAAGAAGCCAAAATAACGATGCACCAACAAGAAGGGATGCGCGAAGAAAATAAGCAGGCATAGTGGTTTTGAAATGCATTTCAGGAGTATATCAAAAAATTGCCCATGCGTGTTTTTTCTGCTAGGATTCGCAATTAAGCGGGATTAGTTTAATGGTAGAACTGCAGTTTTCCAAACTGTAGGCGGGAGTTCGATTCTCCCATCCCGCATACCCAAAAGAAATGACCGGCCTTTGCCGGTCATTTCTTTTGGGTATGCGGAGATGAGCAAGTGAACTGCTTCACTTTCGTGGAGAATCGAAAAGCGGAGCCATGTTTTTCAGTAGAAAAACAGGCGAGCTAGGGTCGAGAATTTCGTGAGCGGCGGCGAACGAAAATTCATGACCGATCCGCGAAGCTTCTCCCCTCCCGCACATCAAACCGAAGGACCGGATTAGGTTTGTCACTCTCCCCGCAAGACCTTAAATAATTCAACTTCTAGGCGAAATAATGTATCCTGCATCTTCTTCAGTTCGTCTAATTTTTCTTGAGAAAGAATTGATTCAGGCGATTCGATAAGTTTCAGAATAGAGTTATCGTATTTTTCATCGAGGGCTTTCCACGCGTCTCCTAATTCCTTTAGTTTTTCTTTTTTCATGTTTGTATCAATTCTGGTGATCTAATAATGCCGCGTGAGGCCAGAGCTTTTTTTATGCCGACATACCAAGTCTTTGAAGCCAAATCGAGCTCTTCCCATTTTTCCATTATCTGCCTGTTCAATTCTGCTGATGGAGTGCCAAACATGTCGTTACATAATTTGGGCTCAGTATTGGCCAAAGAAATCAGATATCCGTCACAGCCGATAGATTCCAATAGTTGATTTTCCATTCCCTGGAGAACGCTCATTCTAAGTTTGCCGATCTTTCTAAGTTTTATCAGTTTTGTAAAGAGATCCATGTTCTTGGAACTGTCTTTGATGGCGATGATATTTTCGATACGGTCTACTTCCCGAATCGCCCGTACTGATTTGAGCGCCGTAGTCTCGGTATTGTAAATGATAATAGGGAGAGAAACTTCCTCTGATATTTTCTTGAAGAACATGATATTTTTGTCATCGGAATTGAATGGAACAGGTATAACGACAGCTTCACATCCAAGTTTCTCCGCACTTCTAGCGAGCCGAATGATACTTTTTATTTCTTTCCGTTTGATACCGGCGATAACGGGTTTTGTTGTTTTTGCTCTAACCGTTTTCACAACTTCTATCCATTGTGAATCAGACAAAAGTCCCCCTTCTCCGGAACTCAAACAGGGTACGTAGCCATCGACATGTGGTTCGACCGTGTTCATTAGATCCCTCATCGAATCGCTGTCGAATTTCCCATGGTACATGGGCGTAACAAGCGGTATCCATAGTCCTGTTATTTGCATAAATTTTTTTCGTATGTATCGAGAGCTCTACGTACTAACGTAATTGCCGGCTTAAACATCTCGGTATTGCGGGCCAGCGCGATCCTCACATAACGCTCTCCTTTTGTACGATCGCTCCAGAAAAAGTAAGTGCCGGGAAGAATATATACACCGGCGTCCAAAACCAACTTTTGCAGTTCCGTCGCTGTTACTCGGGGTTCTTTGATCCTCAACCAAGCGACGCTCACCCCTGCTTCCGATTCTTGGTATTCCAAAAGGGATCCAGCAAGCATTTCTTTTAACAGATTTCGGTTTGTATCGAGCAGATTATAAACCGATTCAAAGTGATCTCTTTCGGAGTCCAGAATATACTGCGTAGCAAGATTCAAGATGAAGGGAGAAACATTCAAGAGGTAGGAAGTATGGATGTTGTATATTTCCTCATGCAAGTCTTTGCTCGTTTTGAGCATGGCCACTTTCGTATCTTGGATTGGATATGTTTTGCCTGTGTCTTCGATGGCGATGTAACTCACTCCTGATCGTTCTAGTATTTCGTAGACGGGAGCTACTTTGATATGCGGGGCGTAGTCTACGAAAGGCGCAAAGCAGTAGTCGATCAGTAAAAGCTTGTTTTTGTCTTTGGCGAAGCGGATCAGTTCGCTGTATGCTTTGTCGCCATGTGAAAAGAGCGTGAATCCTGTTGGGTTATTGGGATCAACAATAAAGATAGCATCTGTTTTTACATGCTTCTCAAGGTTGTCATACAAGGTGGAAGGGTTATGAAGCCATTCTTCCTTAAGTACCACTATCTCGATCTGCATGTGTTCCAAAATGTCATGGATATTGTCGAAACAGGGCTCAAGCAGACTCACTGACATTTTGTTCTTCATAAGATAGTTTGCGACTATCACCATGGCAATAGAAGAGGCGTACACGAGCATTGTCGGCGTTTTTAGTGCGTATTCCTGTTTCTGGACACGGAAAAAAGTCTCGATAAATTTCTGTTCCGTGTCATATTGCCGTGTCTTTTCCGCTTCGTACCAAAGACTGGAAAGTCTGCCCACAATTTCCCTTTGGGAAGGGGATTGGGATTGGTGGGTATGTGCGTCGGCGAGGTTGTATTTCACTTTCAACGCCTCGATCTCATGTTGTGTAATATCTTTATATTCCATATTTCTGATTATTTATTCTGGAATAATTTTCCCACGAACTTGCAATTCTGTCTAATAAGTGTTAAAATAGAGACATCAAAAGTGGATAATATGGCTCTAATGCGTGGAGTAGATGTCAAAAACTGTCAGATTTATTGACTTTTTGTGCTTTGGGGTAGATACTAAACGTATGATAGAAACCTTAAAATTGCTTGGAATAAAAGACAAAGCCGCGCATGTATACAGCGCGGCTCTTGCTCTCGGAACCTCTTCCGTCAAGGATATTGCCGAAAAAGCGGCCCTCAAGCGGCCAACGGTCTATGTATACCTTGAAGAGTTGGCAAAAGATGGCTTTGTCCAAAAGATCACGATCGGCAAGAAAGAGTATTACCAAGCGACTTCGCCGCGGCTTATTGAAATGCGTCTTGAGGAGAATCTAAAGTCGCTCAAAAAAGAGATGCCGCATCTTGAGATGCTCCACATGCAAGCGCAAGGTAAACCGGGTGTCACGGTCTTTGAAGGAGAAAGAGGATTGAATCAGCTCTATGAGGAAGTGAAGCGCACCAAGGACCTTATCTTCTGGTCGGACCTTTCCTCGGTGGAAGCGCTGTTTCCGGATACGGTTCGTAAAATAAGCGAGGCGATTCTTGATAATAAAATCTTTACACGCGAGATTCTCGCCGATACGCCGGAAGCACGGGCAAGTTCCCGCCGGTTCAAGGTGGTTGCGGCGGATTTCTACATGGGACGTCTTGCGACCGGTCCAATCTTCAACGACAGCGTTATTTATGACAACGTCGTCGCGTTTTTCCGTATTCAGCAAAACAATCTCTTTGTCGTTCGTATCGAAGACCCGACGATTGCCGTAACGATGAAAACGCTATTCGAAATGGCCTGGCAGTCGGCCAAGCCGTTTAAGTAAGGAGATTCTGCTCGGTTAAGCAATAGTGAACGGCCGTACACTATTGCTAAATCAGTTGCGGAGCTTGGAGTCGAGACGTTTGGCCTCTGCCCAGGCGAGTTCGTAGATTTTCTTCATCGCGTCGGCGATCTCCGCGCTTTCAATGATGATGCCGAGCTTTTCGCGCCATGACGCAATCAAGATTTTATTGTCGTAAATGTTTATTTCCGGAGAAAAAGAAAATTTATCTGGAGGTATAAAGGCAATCTCTCGTTTTTCTTCTTCACCATAGGGCACGCGGGCGCGCGCTATCGGCGTGTGGGGAACAATCGCGCGTATCGCGATACCCGCGTCTGCTCGTCGTTTGTAGTATTCGGGAAAGTAATTCGGGAGACCTTTGTGCATATCTTCCACGTTGGCGTACGCACGGATAGGTTCCTGTGAAGTAAGTGTATCTTCGTACACCTGTTTTAAACCATCAGTTCCTTCGTAAAATTTTATTTTCGGCCGGTTTTGCGTCGCGTGTACTGAACGGAGCTGGGGGAGAAGTGCTCCAGCCTTTTCGATGCGATCCCTCGCAAGTTCCGCTTCGCGCTTTAAGTAGGCAACCACCGATTCCGGCGGTTCTGCGGCATACTCTTGTTTCGGCTCCTTTCCGGTCACGTTTACAATGCCTTTGCTTGAGAGGGAATCCAAGATGTCATAGCCGGTCGTGCGGTTGATGCCCGCCTTACGGGCTATTTCAGTAACAGTGCCATGTCCAAGCTCCAGCAATGCCACATAGACAATTGATTCCTTTTCGCTAAACCCAAGTGTGTGCAGGGTAGAGGGGAGTTCTTTGTTTTGTGTTTCCATGTTTGTTGTCTTAATTCTCCCTTTATAAAAGTGAGGGGACTGCTTGCGGTGAGGGATTTCAAAATCCTTCCCGCCGAAGACGGCGTGTGCTCCCTTTAGGAAAAGCTTGCAGTCGTAGACTGGGAGAATAAGACAATCCTACACCCCAACCTCTCTTTGTGTCAATTATCTTCCACAGAAATATGCCTAGTGTACTGAATACTATTGTAAAATAAGGCTTTAGTGCTCATTTTTACTGACGATTTACTTTGACAGTATGTATCGTACTACGATATGATATCCGCAGAAAGTCAATTGTTTCTTGAAATTTTATACAGAGATAAAGTTCGCAACACAAAACCTCAACGAATGGACTAAAGCAATGCAAAACAAGACAACCTTAGTACTCACATACAACAAAGTGGACGGATTCAAGCCGGGTGCTTACGGAAACGGACGCGTCGTGGTTCTCCAGGCCGACCTCGCGAAGTTCAAGGATAACGACACGGAGAAAAGCTCATTCGAGCTTTACTTCCAGACGTTCAACCTGGTGAAGAGAAACATTGCCGAGGCAATTATTTACCTCGGCGATCTCAAAGAGGCTTCACCTAATTGGCAAGCAAAACGCCGAGCGTTTGATGCGATGTATCGCACAGCCATAGCACACGTCAAGACAGCGGATAAGGTGCTTATGGTTACATGTCGATGTGACCGTGACCTGAAGGAAAAGTTTGCCGAACAGCTCAGGGTCAAGCTTATCTGGTCAGGGTGTGGGGGAGGGAGAACGCTCGGGCGGCTAATACAGGAGCGTCTGGATGAAGTACCCCAAGCTCCAACAGTCAGAGAGCTCGCGCTTCAAGTGGAGTTCGCTACTCTGGCACAGGAGAATGGCTGGGTACAGACACCCTCCTTTAGGAACTTCGCCGTTCTCGGTGCAACGCTCTTTGCTAACAGAAACGACGGAACCATTTTTAAAAAAACCGAAAGTGGTTGGGACGAAAATGGTTTGCAGATCGCTTTCGGTGCTAACGAAATGAAAGAAAACAGAGATAGGAAAAAACTGAAGATACTAGTGTTCGCTGGTGGCGGAATAGATCGCAAATCAGCCGAGTTCAGTCTCGCAGGTCATGAGCTCACCATCGTGGGGACTTATGACGAGGCACAAGATGCTCTGATCCCCAAAACGAACTACACAGAAAAAGAGAGTATTTACCGCAAGCTTTCCGCGGAAAAGGGTGGGGGGATTAGAATGTGGAAGAGAGAGGAAATGATGGCGAAAGCGGAAACACTGGCCACAACGTTTCCGGACTTTGATGTCGTCTTAACCGACCTGCTTGTGCCGGCATCGGCGAGGATTCAAGGTTTCCAACAATTCGTTGGTCAGAAGATGCCTCTCGGATCCGTGATTGCCTTGTTGGCACTTACCGCGCGTGTCAAAAATGTGGCGGTGGTAACCGATATGAATCACCACAACCCCCCGGCATCGGCGGCCTTCGATTGCTTTACGGAAAAACAACATTGCGAAGGTATCAGAATACTGTGCACGAACAATGTTGGTCGTATTAGAATTGACACTGAAACAAATACGGCGGTCGCTCATGATTTCCTCGAGTCCGATGCCAGCCTGGAGAAATATCCGTATTTGAGGCAAGGGGAAGAAGGGTGGGGAGAACGCAAAGGTCTCACTATTGGTGGCAAGGATTGGGGAAAAATCCTCCGTTTGGTGGTTGGCGACTAAGTTGAGAGTCTCTTCCTCAAATTTTCATACCTCGCAGTTCGCTTCGGCGGACTGCGGGGTTTTTATTTACACACCACCCCTTCATTTCCCCTCCTCAACCAAGGAGGGGAAAGAAATCCCTCCCGCCGAAGACGGCGTGTGCTCCCTTTATGAAAGGGAGAATAAGAAGAAGTGTCGAAGCGTTGATGATACAATATATTCGTTATGAGTGATTCGGAAACGACAAAAATAGTGCTGTTCAAGGGCGCGAAGGTTCGGAAGACACTGCATCATGGCGAGTGGTGGTTTGTGATTGTTGATGTGATTTCTGCTCTTACGGACTCCACTCAACCAGAGGGCTATTTAAAAGATATGCGTCGGCGGGATGAAGAACTTGCTAAAGGGTGGGGGCAGATTGCCACCCCCCTTTCAATTGGAACGGAAGGAGGGACTCAAAAGATGAACTGTGCTACGACCGAAGGTCTCTTCCGTATAGTGCAATCCATCCCGTCTCCCAAAGCTGAGCCGTTCAAACGATGGCTGGCGAAGGTGGGGTATGAGCGAGTGCAGGAAATAGAGAATCCGGAACTGGCGACGAAGCGGACGAGAATGCTCTACAAACTGAAAGGGTATAGTGAGGACTGGATAGAGAAACGGATGCGCGGAATCGCCATTCGGGAGGAGTTGACGGATGAATGGAAGAATCGGGGAGCGCGAGATAGACAGGACTATGAGATATTGACCGCGGAAATATCAAAAGCGACATTTGGCGTAACGCCGAGCGAATACAAGAAACTGAAAGGACTGCAGAGAGAAAATCTGCGGGACCATATGACGGATTTCGAGCTCATCTTCAATATGCTTGGTGAACGCGCAACGACGGAGATTCATCGTGTCGAAGACTCGAAGGGTATACCGAAACTGAAAAGCGATGCGAAGGCCGGTGGAGATATCGCAGGAGGGGCGAGAAAGAAATTGGAAGATAGGCTCGGGCAGTCGGTTGTATCTAAGAAGAATTATTTAAAGAATAGGGAAGATAAGAGGTTAAGATAAACACCACCCCCTCTCAATCGCCCACCCCTCAACTGAGAGGGAGAGGCAGAGAAATCCCTCCACGCATAAGAATGCGGTGCTCCCTTTAGTCTACGACTACAGGTTACAAAGGGAGAATAAGATAAACACCCCACCTCAATCCTCCCTACGGGAGCTGTACACTTTTCGCTTTTTGAAGACAAAACGCTCAAAGTCTTGCGAAGTGCCACATGGGTAATTCTTGTTTTCTAATTCGCTTTGCTCATAAGAAAACAAAGTCGCTCCAAGTGTTCGCTTCTCACCCTCTAAAGAGGGGAGGAGGAAAGAGGAGAACACAAAACCCGCCGAGAGGCGGGTTTTGGGGGACTGGATTCCAACTTTCGTTGGAATGACAGAGGGGAAAGTTATTTTACTGCGTCCTTGAGTGCCTTGGCGGCGCGGAATTTTGGAACCTTCATCGCCTGAACTTGCACCATCTCGCCGGTGCGAGGGTTGCGTGCCTGACGAGCTGCGCGTTGCTTGACCGAAAAGATACCTAAGCCCGCAATGGAGACTTCCTCTCCGGTCTTGAGCGTGTTGACGATCGACTCGAGTACTTTATCTACTGCCTGCTCTGCTTGTACTTTTGTGCCACCGAGTAATACGTGAACTGCTTCTACAATGCCTTGTTTGTTCATATTAGATAAACATACGAAAATACGAATTATACGAATTATACGAATCAACGAATGGCTACGAATGAGGCACTCGAGACACGTAAGTCGTACTTCAGTATATTTTTAAAAATTACTAAAACTTCGACCTACTAGCTAATAATTATGAAAGAGGATACTGAATCATTATATAGGAGGCCATTTTTGGTGCAATAGCAAGGTGAATGTTGACAGAATTGTGTCTTATTGTACAGAAACGAAAGAGCGCTCGTTGCGGAGCGCTCTTTGTGTTCGTACTTTCGTATCCCGTTCGGAGTTCGTATTGTCTTATCTGGCGAATTCAATACACCTCGTCTCGCGAATGACAGTGATTTTGATTTCACCAGGGTATTTGAGCTCCTTTTCGATGCGATCTGCTACTCCGCGGGCCATATTCTTAGCCTCAAGGTCGCTTACTTTTTCGGGGGAGATGAAAATACGGATCTCACGGCCTGCTTGGAGAGCATACGCCTTCTCAACACCAGGGAAGGAGGTTGCGATACCTTCAAGGTCACCAAGGCGCTTCAGATAGTTCTCTACCGAGTCACGCCGCGCTCCCGGACGTGCTCCGGAAATAGCGTCAGCTGTCTGTACGATATAGGACTCGATCGTTTCGTAAGGATACTCGTCATGATGGGCTTCCATCGCTTTAACGACAAGTGGGTCAACACCGAACTTTTGCATAATTCTGCGGCCAATCTCTACGTGTGTCCCTTGTACTTCATGGTCGACAGCTTTACCCAGGTCATGGAGGAGTGCTCCTGCTTTTGCAACGGCTACGTTCGCCTTCAGCTCCTCGGCGATCATGCCAGCAATGTGTGTCATTTCGATAGAGTGCTGAAGTACGTTCTGTCCGTAGCTGGTTCGGAAATGGAGCCGTCCCAAAATGGCGATAACTTGCGGAGGCAGGTTTATAACGCCACATTCGTATGCAGCCTGCTGACCTTTCTCTTTGATAATTTTATTGATGTCCTGTGTGGCTTTTTCTACTACGCCTTCAATCTTGGCGGGCTGAATTCTGCCGTCCAAGATGAGGTTTTCAAGAGCGATGCGCGCGATCTGCCGTCTGATAGGGTCAAACGAAGAAATCGTAATGGATCCCGGTGTATCGTCCACGATAACTTCAACGCCGGTGGCACGCTCAAACGCCTTGATGTTGCGTCCTTCCTTGCCGATAATTTTACCTTTGATTTCGTCGTTCGGAATGGCGACAGAGGTGGTGAGCACGTCGGCTGACACCGAATTTCCAAGGCGTTGTATAGCGGTCGTGAGGATTTCTTGCGCACGCTTCTCAAATCGTTCCTCCCCGGCGCGTTCAAGCTTCTGCATTCGGCTCAGGATATCCTCCTCGGACTTCCGTTCTACCGCCGCGAGAAGTTGGCTTTTCGCTTCTTCTTCGGAGAGATGTGCGATTTTCTCAAGTTCCGCGCGCTTACCCTCCTCCATTTCCAACACTTTCTCCTTAATGCGTTTTACCTCGGCTATCTTACCTTTTAGTTCCTCGACTTCTTTATCGATATCGGTTTGTCGCTTATCGAGCAGGTCCTCTTTCTTGATGAGACGGTCTTCTGTTTTCTTTATTTTCTCGTCTTTTTCTTTGAGTTCGACGCGAGCCTCATGGAGTACTTTAGTTGCTTCCTCTTGGGCGTGGAGTGTAATCTTCTTCGCTTCCTCCTTAGCCGCAAGTTCCATCGACTTGATCTGAAGCTCCATAGAGCCACGCTTGCCAAGCGAAATGATCAGCCGAAGATAGTAGCCTAATGCGATTCCAACGATACCCGCGGCACTCATGATGAGCACCACGTTTATTGACATAACATTTTAAAAAACCCCGCTTTTATGCGTTCCTTACCTCTATGAAAACTAATTGTTTGATTTTCATACTGCTTACCCGAATCGAACGATGTGCTCAAAACGATGGAAACAAAGGCTTAAACTGGCTAAAACATTTTGCTTCGCAAAATGTTCGCCCGAATCCACCGGAGGTGGATACTGGGGAAAGTAACGCGGTAAATGGCGAAGTTTTGAATAACAAATTTTTAATATTCTAAATATACAAGGAAAGGGAGAAAAAGTCCAACTCGAGAAAACACTGAAGCAACACGGAAGGAAGAACACGGAACAAACACAGAACTGTCTGGCGAGGAGTTCCGATTCAGTTCCGCGCTGGCGACGTTCCGTGTGGCTTCCGTGTCTAGGCAATTACCTGTATCACTTTATCCACGATGCCATACTTCTTCGCTTCGTCTGCCGTCATGAAGAAGTCCCGTTCGACGTCCTTTTCGATTTGAGTAAGAGGTTTACCACAGTTCAGAGCGAGCATTTTGTTTAGCCTGTCCCTTGTTTGAAGAATGTGCTTTGCGGTAATGGCGATATCGGTCGCTTGGCCTTCCACACCACCGAGAGGTTGGTGAATCATCACCTCCGCGTTGGGGAGGATAAAGCGTTTTCCTTTCTTGCCGGCAGAGAGCACCATCGCGGCCCCCGAAGCGGCGATGCCCACACAGGTTGTCGCTACGTCATTTTTGACGTGGTTCATTGTGTCGATAATCGCAAGAGTGGAACTTACCGAACCACCAGGGGAATTGATGTAGACGTTAACCTCTTTCTTTGGATCTTCAGACTGTAAAAACAAAAGTTGAGCAATGATGAGGTTGGCGGTGTGGTCGTCAATTCCGCCACCAAGGAAGATAATGTTTTCTTTCAATAGACGAGAGTAAATATCGTACGCTCGTTCGCCGTACGTGGTTTTTTCGATAACGGTTGGAATGAGAATTGACATGATGTATCGATGTTATGGTTAATCAACTTATCTTTGAATTACGAAACTAACATTTTAGGTTGTCATTCCCGCGTAGGCGCGCCGATGCCGAAACGGCTATGGCGGGTAGACGGGAATCCAGACCTATACGATTGGCCCTACCTGGATCCCCGTACCACAGGCATTGCGATTTCTCTAGGGCTCGAAATCTCGCTCAGAAATCGGTTACATTCGCGAGGATGACAGAAGCAGGGAGTTTCGTAACTCACAGACTTATAGGCGTGGGACAAAATGAGTATACAAAGGAAAAGGGAAATTGACAAAAACATACAAAAACTCCGGCTGTAGGCCGGAGTTTTTGTATGGAGCACTTAGTAATGTTGATTGCTATCGGTGCTGTGCTATTCGACAATCACGACACCAACAACGTTCGAGTCTTGGAGGTTTTTGTATCCCCAGATGCCTGGTTGGGTGAGGGACACTCCAAAGGTTTCTCCTCTTCCTAATGATTTTGCTGTCTGGAAGCCAAGATAGGCACTTGTTCCATCTCGCGGGTCTTTGACAGGTGCAATACGGAGGGCCCTATCGCTGTTGTTTACAAACTGGATAGATCCACCGCGGGTAATCTTAACGACTGCAGGGAAGAAGGCGTTCCCGGTAAAGGTTACAACTGCGGGCGAAGTAACACCATTTCCTGTTGTGGCTGCCGGAGTGGCGAGTGTCGATACGGTGAACGCGATATTCGATGAGCGAGCCATAACCACCCCACCTACCAAAATTACCGCTACGAGTAGACCGATTGCTAAGTTTGCTTTATTCATACATTATCGAGCTGAAGAAATAATAGTTCATTCATTGTAAGTTATTTTAGGAATCTTAGCGCGTAAAGTTATCAACAGGTGGCTTTAACAACGTAATCCTCCTTTATCCTTTCCTCGTTCTCCTTTATACTTCCTCTATGCGACTACATCGATTTTTTGTTGAACAGAAACTGAATCCAAGCGAACGCGTGGTTATCGAGGACGAGAAGCTGCTTCATCAGTGGCGCAATGTATTACGGCTGGAAGCGGGAGATCAGGTCGTCCTCTTCGACGGATTCGGACAAGATCACCTCTGTGAGTTAGCTACTTTGGCACGCAAGGAGGCGGTTTGTATCATCCGAGAGTCAAAGAAAAGCGCTCCTGCTCCTACGCAGCAGTTTTTTCTCTTCGTCTCGCTTATCAAAAAAGAACGTTTTGAATGGCTACTGGAGAAAGCAACTGAACTTGGTGTCGCGCAAATACGTCCCGTTATCGCCGAGCGGTCTGAGTTGAAGCACTTTAATCTTGAACGCGCCAAAGACATCCTCAAAGAGGCGGCGGAGCAATCAGGGCGGGGAAACCTACCCGCACTCTACGAACCTATGGAGCTTTCTAATGTATTCAAGGAGTACCACTATTTCACCTCAATCGCATTCGATCCTCAGGGAGAGGTGTTTGTTAAAGATAGATATCATAAAGAGGACAAACTTGGCGCACTAATCGGACCGGAAGGGGGGTGGAGTGCTCGCGAACTAGAGCTATTTCGTGAGAAGAAAGTTCCGGTCTATTCGCTTGGTACCCCGACACTGCGAGCTGAAACTGCGGGGGTAGCAGTTATGAGCCTTTTACTTCTTCAGTCCTGAAGAAGCGCTAGCTTTCTAGCAGGCTGCTTCTTAGAAAGTCTTAGTTTTAACCAGCTAATAAGCTAATTAGTTGAAAAGCTATTTTTGTTCTTCCAAAAAAGCGAGAACTTTTTGATTCGTAAGGAGTGTCTCGATGTAGCTTTGGACATTTTCTGGCTTCGCATTTTTGTAGTGTTCGAGGAGGTGTTTCACCTCTTCTTCAACCTGTGCTTCTGAGGCGGTAAGTTTTTCAGCACGAGCTATTTGGAACATCACCAGCTGAAGCCTCGCTCGTCGTTCTGCATCGATACGCCACTCTTTTTTAAGTGTTGCGTCGTCTTTTTTGATCTCCTTTAAATACTCGTCAAAGGATCCTCCCATCTTTTCGATTTGGGCTCGAAGTTCACTTTCCATACGGACAAGCTCACTATCGATAAGTACATTCGGAATTTCACCTTTTGCTTTTTCGGTGAGTGCATCGAGTAATTCTGCGCGACGTTTTTCCTTGTTTCGCTCTTCTCTGTGAGACAGGAGTCCTTCTTTTACCTTGGTTCTGAATTCAATAACCGTCTCAAATTTCCCGAAGGCCTTTACCGATTCATCGGTAACAGCGAACTCTTTGGCTCCTGAAGCCGTTTCGTGTTGCTTGGTGATTTCCTGCACAACAGAATCAATCTCTTTTTCTCCAATTACCACAATCTCTTGTTTTCTCTTGTTTTGCTCGGTTGCGATCTTCTTGTAGTCCGGCAGTGTTAGTTCAGGGTAGAGGGAGAGGGTAACCTTGAATTCAGCAGGCTGTTCAGGAGTAAGTTTCACTGCTTCGACGCGAGGACGGCCAATAACATCGAGCTTTTCGTCCTTGAATATTTGCGCAAGCACTTCGGAGAGTGCTTCGGTTGACGCATCTTCCCATAGCGCCGTTTCGCCCACATGCTCGCGTAGGATTTTTTCTGGAACGAACCCTTTCCTAAAACCAGGAAGGGTAGCGTCCTTCTTTAGGTGAGCGAGTGCGTGGTTTCGGTGCTTTCCAATTTCCTCGTGTGGTATCTCGATGTGGAGAAAGAATTCCGACCCAGGAAGTGATTTTTTTTCTTGTATCGTAAATAGCATAGTGCTCCACTGTACTTATTTTTTAAAAATTTGCAAATCTAGCTACCTCAAAGAATCCAACTATGCGACTGTGTAGTGGTGGTTGTGTAAGAGCTCGTTTGTTTGCGCGAGTCTTTATGACTAACAAAGCATGAGAGATGTACGTTAGGGAGTCATCTCAAAACCTTCGGTGGTCGTCGGGTTTTCAACTTCAGCTACGTCTGTGAAGTTAATGGCCGTGTCGATCTTTGGAACGAGAACCTCTTCCTCATCTTGTTCGGCAAGCTTCGCCCCCCAGAAGTAGAGTGCTCCAACTATGAGGACAAGGAGAATGATGATACTACCTAAGGTCGCACCCCAAGAGTCTTTTTGTGGAGCGGACAGAAGATTTTCCGACAAAACGGGTAACAATGGTGGTGGAGTAGCAACCGCGTTGGTGGTTGTTACTGGAGGTTGCACCGGAGTGATAGGTGGCATTTGGTTTGGTTCCATATCGTTTAATTAGGGGAATATGTCTGGAGTATACCACAAATGAAAAACACTATTCAAACGAATAGTGTTTTTCATTCTTTTGGCCCTTTCCCCACGACCGTACAAAGATACGGCTATTGTTTAGAGTAAAAAGGGAATGAGAAGTAACGCAACTATGTTTAAGATTTTAATCATTGGGTTAATCGCAGGTCCCGCCGTATCCTTGTACGGGTCGCCTACGGTGTCACCGGTGATAGCAGCCTTGTGAGCCTCCGAACCTTTTCCGCCGAAGTTTCCTTTTTCAATGTATTTTTTGGCGTTATCCCATGCTCCACCACCTGAGGTCATTGAGATGGCGAGGAAGAGACCTGTGACGATAGAGCCGACAAGCAGTCCTCCGAGAGCAACAGGACCGAAGAGAAAACCAACAACAATCGGAGCAAGTACCGGGATAAGTGCCGGTATGATCATCTCTCGAATGGCGGCCTTTGTGACAATATCAACACATTTTGCATATTCCGGTTTAGCGGTGCCTTGCATGATGCCCTTAATTTCACGGAACTGGCGACGAACCTCCTCAACTACCGCACTCGCTGCTTTTCGGACCGATTCCATCGAAATGGCGGCAAAGTAATAAGGGAGAAGTCCTCCGATAAAGAGCCCGACGATAACCATCGGGTCTCGTAGATCAAAGGTGAGTGTCTTGCCTAGCATCTCGAATTCTTGTGTGTACGAGGAGAAGAGTACGATAGCCGCAAGACCCGCGGAACCTATCGCGTAACCTTTAGTAACAGCTTTGGTGGTGTTGCCAACCGCATCGAGCGCGTCGGTAATCTCGCGAACCTCCTTTGATAAGTTGCTCATCTCAGCAATACCTCCCGCGTTGTCAGTGATGGGTCCGTAAGCGTCGATAGCGACAATGATACCTGCCATAGAGAGCATGCTCATCGCGGCAATCGCGATACCGTACAGTCCAGCGAAGTAGTGACTTGCAAGGATTCCCGCGACAATCGTGAGAAGTGGAAGCGCGGTTGCTTTCATTGATATAGCAAGACCTTGGATGATGTTCGTGCCGTGTCCAGACTGTGATGCTGCCGCGATGGACTTTACTGGGTAGTGACTCGTTCCGGTGTAGTACTCGGTAATCCAAACCAAGAGACCTGTCACGATAAGACCAACGAGTGTGGCATGGAACAGTGCAACCGTTGAGAAGTGACCGTTACCCGCCATGATCTTTTCGGTGAGAGGGTAGAAGGCAATAGCAGAAAGTACACCCGAGGCGATAAGCCCTTTATAGAGTGCACCCATGATGTTTCCACTTTTACCCAGACGAACAAAGAAGGTGCCAATGATTGAAGCGATAATAGAAACAGCCCCGATGGCGAGAGGGTACAGAAGGGCCCCCTCAAAGTTCGGGAAGATAATCGTCGCAAGAAGCATCGCCGCAATTGCGGTTACTGCGTATGTTTCAAAAAGGTCCGCAGCCATACCCGCGCAATCACCCACGTTGTCACCGACGTTATCGGCAATAACGGCTGGGTTTCGTGGGTCGTCTTCTGGGATACCGGCCTCTACTTTACCGACGAGGTCGGCACCGACATCGGCGGCCTTAGTGAAGATACCACCGCCGAGACGCGCGAAGACAGAGATAAGCGATGCACCAAAGGAGAGTCCGATAAGCGCCTTCACATCTCCTGTCATTGCGAAGAATCCGGCGACACCCAAAAGTGCGAGACCAACCACAAGAAGGCCGGTGATGGCACCACCCTGAAAGGCTAGCGCGAGGGCGGGCTTCATGCCGAGTGTAGCCGCTTGTGCGACGCGTGAGTTGGCGCGCACCGATACGTTCATACCAATGTATCCAGCGAATGAAGAGAATACCGCTCCCACCAGAAAACCAAAAGCTGTTGTCAGGTTAAACGCGAAGTACAGTACCACCGCAAGCACGAGGGCAATAACGGCGATAGTTTTGTACTGGCGGTTGAGGTAGGCCTTCGCGCCCTCCCGAATCGCTGCTGAGATTTCTTTCATGCGGTCATTACCCGCGTTCATCTTAAGTAGACGGCTCGATGCGATCGCTCCATAGAGAAGGGCGAGTACAGCGGAACCAAGAGCGAACCAAATGACGGAATTCATACGATGAAGATTAATTTTTAATGCTCAATTTTTAATTTCCAAATAATGATTCACTGTTTGAAACAGGAAGAAATTATTTAAAAATTATAAAACTAAAAATTGGAAATTCGCAACTACTTAACTTCTTCGGCTGGTTTTTCTTCGGTAGTTGTCGGTTGCTTGCCCGACTGAACTTCGTTCTCATGAATTTGGGCGGGCGAGTTGCCTGCTCCGTTAGGCGTCTCGGCTTTTACGGGGTCAGTTGTAGGTTCTGCTACCGCGCCGGCGACTACGTCACCCTTTGTGGAGCGAATGTCTATTTTCCAACCTGTGAGTTTTGCTGCGAGGCGTACATTTTGTCCTCCTTTCCCGATAGCGAGAGACTGTTCCGCTTCGGTGACTTCGACAATCGCCTTTTTCTCTGCCTCGTCTATTTTTACCGAAATGACTTCAGCAGGAGAGAGTGATGACTCGACAAACTTCGCCGCATCAGGTGACCATTCGATGATGTCGATTTTCTCTCCACCGAGCTCCGACATAACCGTCGAAACACGGACACCGCGCTGACCGACGAGAGATCCAACGGGGTCGATGTGTGAGTCGTTTGAGGCGACCGCTATCTTGCTCCGTGAGCCGGGCTCGCGAGCAATCGCCTTTATTTCAACCGCACCGGAGGCTACTTCAGGAGCTTCCTGTTTGAACAATTCGTGGATAAGTTTCGGATGTGAGCGCGAGAGTTTGAGGAAAATACCTTTTGGGGTTTCTTCTACGCGGTAGAGATAGGCGCGGACACGTTCACCTTGGCGATAGCGTTCACCCGGGATCTGCTCTTCATAAGGAAGAAGGCCTGTTGCTCGTCCCATATCAATAAAGAGATTACCGCGTTCGATCCGCTGTACGGTTCCGCTTACGATTTCGCCTTGACGCGCACCGTACTCGGTCATGACACTTGTCTTTTCCGCCTCACGGATCTTCTGGATGATCACCTGTTTCGCGGTTTGCGCGGCAATGCGTCCGTAGTCGCCTTTGCTCTCGAGAGGGAAAACGATTTCGTCGTCGAGCTGAGCGTCCTTCTTTATTTTTCGCGCGTCATCAATCATGATGTGATGTTCGGAGTTGAAATAGATACGCTCGTCTTCTTGTGAGCGCTCAGTCTCTTCCACTTTCATCTTCTCCATCTCGTCTTCGGGAATAACGCGTGTGTTGTCCACGACAACCTTCACCTGAATGAACGTCGTTCCACCTGTCGAGATATCAAACTTGGCGCGTACGATCTGGCCCTTCTTGCCGTACTCCTTCTTATACGCTGTCGCCAAGGCTGCTTCGATGGCTTCGAAGACTTTCTCTCGCGGTATACCGCGCTCTTCCTCGAGTTGGTCGAGGACCGAATTGATTATTTTGAGATCGAATAACATGGTGAGTATGCGAATATCCGAATGAACGAATCTACGAATAGCTACGAATAAGAACAGACTTCTTCTGATTCGCACTTATTCGTATATTCGGATGAATTCGCTAATTCGCATTTACTAATAAAAATGCCCGCCCCCTCGGGCGAACACTGAATACATAAAGAATAGCAGGCGAGAAGGCCTGATGTCAATATCACAACACAACACTCCGTCATGTATTTGTTCAAAAACCTTGCTTTAGGCCGTAGAACTGAATAAACGCCCATGTATAGGGCTGGTTTTCCCCAGATTATCCACCTTTTATGCACAGGAAGAAGAAAGTGTAGGACTTAAGTAAAAACTCATTCTCGAGTGTCATTCCCGCGGATGCGGGAATCCAGAGTATTGAACCAGAGCCGCATTTTGGACCCAGCATGGTCAGTCTACGACTATTTCACTACGACCACAGGATTACTTTGCTACTACTACGTCGTGAGAATGAATCGAGTATGTAAGTCCTAGAAAGAAGAAATCGGGTTTCTTTTTTCAGTGGAATGGCGAAAAAAAGGATGGAGTATGTAGACTTTGCATCCCCGTTTTCACAGGGATGCTCAAAAAACATAGTCGCTTTGCTTGTTTTTTGTACTTATCAACACAATCTCCATTGTGGGTGAAGAGTAACTCTCGTATAATAGATGTAATTATTACCTAACTCTTTGCTTTATGGAAAGTGAACCTAAAAAAGTCGTATATTCTGTCATAGCTCTCATCGTCATAGGTCTGCTCGGTTGGTGGCTTCTCTCTGCTGGACCGTCAGGTTCCGCCATTCCGAAAGGGGAGAGCGTCAAACCGGTCGCTAATCAGGCTCCTGTAGAGCTCGCACCGGCACTACAACTCACCGCGAAAGAGAAGGCGGGGGATGTGGGAGAGAAGCGAGCGCAGATACTCACACTCGTGAATTCGAAAACACCGCTTACTCCTGAAGAAAAGGCTGATATTGGCGGTATTATGCTCACGAAGGCCAACGTATACAAATTCACCGAGGTGGAGCGACAGGCAATTTTCGCAGCGCTCAGTCGGTAGTTACAATAGGTAGAAAGTAGAAACAGAAACCCCGATTCCCTGCGTTTATGTGGGAGAAGTAGAAACCTTTGGGGATTAGCGATGGAGTAGCTCTTGATACTAAAGATGATGTTATCTTCTCTCAGAAAGACTTTCGTTGCTTTCCTGGCGTTTGTCGGAATGGCGTCTTTTCTCTTGGTTGGGGTGGCTACTGCTTACGCGGTAAGTGCTCCTACTAGTGTTACTCCTTCGGGAGTCAAAAATGAAGGTGATGCGTATTCCGTCACGGTTGCAGTAACAAATGATCGCACTGAGTCTATTACTGTCCAAAGCGACTGGTATTACTCTGTGAACTGTTCTGACTGTTGGACTTACTGGGGGAGTGAAAACTATTCCGTTGGTAGAGATGCCACGGTAACGAAGAGTAAAGGAAGCAATGCGGGCGTTCCGGGCACCGTCATGAAGTTTGCCGTCAATACGTACTGGGCCGAGGCGGCAGGGGCAACTACCCTACTTCAATCTTCTGCAGGGTTTACGGTACCTCTGGTCAAGTTCACCGTCACCAGTACAGGGGGCGGATCGGGCGGTTCAATTTCTCCCGCAACGCAGTCTGTTACTGGTGGAAACACAACTACTTTTACGTTGGCCCCGGGCACAGGTTTCATCGGGAGCGCGACTGGTTGCGGGGGAAGCTTGTCTGGTAACACGTACACCACCGGAGCCATCACCGC
>CALRDB010000004.1 GCA_943354745.1 Candidatus Nomurabacteria bacterium
AATTTTTGGTTTTTGCTCCCGCGACCGAAGGGAGCGGACGAGGCGCGCAGATTAGTCCTCGCTCGGATTGTTTTGGAAAAAAGTTCGGATTTTGTTCAGGAGACACAGCCCGAATAAAACTAAAACTAAAAATTTTATGACTGAATGGAAAAAACTTATGTTGTGTGTCGGGGTACTTCTGGTAGCGGCTTTTTATGTTGGAGTTCGTTATCAAAGCGCTCAAGACAGTTTCTCCAATTCAGCAGTAGACATTAGTGGTATTGATGTGGGCAGTTTGTCGCAAGCTCCCGTTCCTGATATAAACAACGAGTATCAAGGTGTTTCTACAACAACGCCGCTTACGGATGAGAAGGGTAATCCCATTTATTTTAAAAACTCCAGATTTGATTTTGAGCCACTGTCAGGTAGTACTGGATGTGAATCCGGTGCTTTTGAAGATTTGGGTGTACTCGGGTACACGAGTATGGGAGGCGTGCCAACCGCGGTAACACTTGTTCACACCAGAACCTGCGGTACGGGTTATTTCCCTTTTATTGTTTTATATCAAGCAAAAAGCTGGGATAACAATAGTGAACATAAAAACCCGACTATTACCGACATTGTGGGGATTGGCGGAGATAGGATAAATATAACCTCATTAAAAATCTGGCCCGACCATATTTCGCTGACATATTCGTCTTGGTCTGAATCTCAAAATACCACAGTAAATTTGGAATATGTCGGGGGTAAATTGGTTAAAAAATAATAAAAGCGGTATTGACCTCAGGGTAAGCCCTCGTTTTAAGGAACAAGCAATGCTTGTACCTCGGGGGGACAAGCCTTGCGGTATTACACCCTTACATTTTGTCTTCTTCTCCTTATCCTCTTCATCCATACTATTCCGATGGTATAGGACAAACCAGTCGGATAATGATAAAGTAGGAGATGCGTGAAAGCTCAATATGTTTCAAAATTTTTTGATGAAAAAGATGCTCAAGGCGCAAGGTGTGCCGGAAGCCCAGATTGATATGCTTATTGTGATGATGGAAAAGAATCCACAGCTTTTTCAGACTATTGCTACTGAAGTACAGGAAAAAATAAAAAGTGGGATGAATCAAATGGATGCGGGAATATCCGTGATGAAAAAGTACGAAGATCAACTAAAGAAGTTAGTATAGCTTAGTAGCTTATTGTGGGACTATGAACAAAGAAATAAAAGTACTTGTGCTAAGTGGCAGTATCCGTAAGGAATCGTATACGAGAAGTTTGGCGGAGCACACTGTGGGAATTCTTGGAAAGAAGAACGTGTCAGTCATACACTGGAATTTGCTTGAAAAGCCACTCCCTATTATGGTCCCTGAGCTTCGGGACGATGTAGACAATCACCCCGACGCAACCGTAAAGGAGTTTGCCAAGCAGGCAAGAGAGTGTGATGCCTACGTGCTCGCAAGTCCTATCTACCACAACTCATTTTCTGGGGCTCTTAAAAATGCTATAGACCATCTTCGTAGTGCACACTTCACCTATAAACCTATGGGGCTGATGAGCTTTGGGGGAGATGGAAGCCTTCAAGCAGTGGATCAACTGCGCATTATCGGAAGGTCGGTTCACGCCATCGTCACAACGGAAATCGTGTGTGCGTCTGAAGATGATTTCAGCGGTATGGAGCTCACCTCTGAGGAGCTCAAAAACCGTATTGAGAAGTTTTGCGATGAACTCATTCTTTTCGCAGAGACCTTCGGCCCGATTCGCGAGACGAAGAAAAAGCATGTCAAAAATAAGTAGTCTGATAGCCGATGTGGATGATATCCACGGCTGTGCTTCGGTACGCAGTTGACGTATACCCCCTGGGGGGTATACACTACGTACATGCACACAAACAATGCAAAAATTGTACGGCGGCTACAAATTATTGAGGGTCAAGTTCGCGGCTTGCGCGAAATGATAGAGAAAGAAACCTATTGCGTAGACATCATCACGCAAAGCTCTGCCGTTAAGCAGGGTCTTTCGAACGTTGAGAACATGCTTCTTGAACAACATCTCTCGCATTGTGTTGTTGACCAAATAAAAAGTGGTGCTACTAAAAAAGCGGTTGACGAAGTTTTAAAAGTGTACAAACTTAAGAGAAAATAATATGCGTACCGAAACCTACAACGTAAAAGGGATGCACTGTGCTTCATGTTCTTCCGTTATCGAAAAGACACTAAAAAAAGTCGATGGAGTAGCCTCTGTTGAGGTGAACTATGGTACAGAGAAGGCCAAAGTTTCGTTTGATGAGACGAAGACCGAGGTAGAGCTTTTTTCAAAGCGCGTAGAGCCCCTTGGGTATGCTCTCGAAGTTTCTTCTGTAAAGGACATGATGGTACGTGTCGATGATGGTCGTGTTGACCACACTGGACATATGAAATCCAAAAAAGAGAAGCAAAATGAGATCGCGAGACTTCGATCGAAGGTACTTTCCGCTATCCCTCTTGCTGTAATCAGTATTTTTATTATGGGGTGGGATATTTTAGCGGAGTACAGCAAGGTTCCTGCGATGGCCTATACGGTGAAGGAATTTTTCCATCATCTTTTACCGATTATGGCGACCTATGCACTGTTTGTGGTGGGTACACCCTATCTTTTGGGACTATACCGGTTCCTACGCTATGGAAAGGCAAATATGGATACTCTTATCGGTATTGGCACGGTGACTGCCTTTCTTTACAGTTTTGCGGTCTCCGCTTTTGAGGATGCACTTAAACCATTTATTAATGTCGACTATACCTACTACGACGTCACTATTGTCGTGATCACCTTTATCGCGCTCGGTAAGTATCTCGAGGCGAAATCTAAACTAAAGACCGGCGACGCGATTGAGAAATTGCTTAACCTTCAGGCAAAAACAGCGTTAGTTGTTCGTGACGGCAAGGAGCAAGAGATAGCCATACATGAAGTAGTTCATGGCGACCTTATCGTGATAAAACCCGGCGCTCGTATACCTGTTGACGGGGTCATTACTGAAAGCTCGTCGTTCATTGATGAGTCAATCATCAGTGGCGAATCGATGCCGGTAGAGAAAAACGTCGGTGATACGGTGGTAGCGGGAACGATGAACACAACTAAATCTTTTATCTTTAAAGCGACAAAAATTGGTGCTGAAACAGTACTCGCGCACATCATTAAAATGGTCGAGGATGCACAGGGAAGTCGAGCGCCCATACAAGCATTGGCGGACAAGATATCGGCAGTGTTTGTGCCTGTTGTACTTGTCCTTGCTTTTCTGGATTTGGGTGCGTGGCTTTTCTTCGGCATTCCCTCCCTCGGTTTTTCGGCCGCACTTTCATACGGACTTACTTCTTTTGTCGGCATTTTGGTCATCGCTTGTCCTTGCGCACTCGGTCTCGCTACCCCGACAGCAATCATTGTTGGAGTAGGTAAGGGAGCAAAGGAAGGTATTTTAATCAAAGATGCGGCAACACTTGAAAAACTTCACAAAGTAACAACAATCGTGCTCGATAAAACAGGTACGCTTACTAAAGGGAAGCCGGAGCTCACTGGCTTTCATAATGTATCCACACTTCCCGACGGAAAGGTTATTTCACTTCTCGCCACCCTTGAGAGCAAGTCGGAGCACCCCATTGCTCATGCGATTCTTGAGTATGCAAAGATGAAGGGCGAGAGGAATCTAGTACTATCGGATTTCGAGATACTAAAAGGGAAAGGTGTGAAAGGCTTTATTGAAGACACTTTGTACTTTGCAGGGAGTGTGGCATTAATGAAGGACCTCGGTCTCTCCTATGACGTACAGACGATTGAGTCTGAGACATTGAAAGGTAAGACGCCAATACTGCTCGCTTCGAAAAACAGCGTCATCGCCATGGTACTGGTTTCGGACCCTGTTAAATCAGAGGCAAAAGTGGCCGTGGAGCAACTCCATAAGCAAGGAATTTCGGTGATTATGCTCACTGGTGATCATAAGAATACAGCTGTCTCAATAGCGCGAGAAGTCGGCATTACGGAAGTGATAGCTGAAGTACTGCCTGAAGATAAGCTACAGAAAATTAAGGAATTGCAGAAAGAAGGGAAGATTGTAGCAATGGTAGGTGATGGAGTGAATGATGCGCCGGCGCTCGCGCAAGCGGACGTAAGTATAGCCATGGGTACCGGCGTCGATGTCGCTATCGAAGCTGCCGGTATCACGCTACTTTATGGTGATATCTCAAAATTGGTTAAAGCCGTCAGGCTCTCAAAATTTACCATGCGTGGTATCAAACAGAATCTTTTTTGGGCGTTCTTCTATAATGTTGTTGGTATTCCGCTTGCCGGTGGAGCGTTGTTTCCATTGTGGGGTTTGCTCCTCAGTCCTGTTTTTGCCGGACTTGCGATGGCATTTTCAAGTGTTTCGGTGGTTGGTAATTCATTACGGCTTAAAACTAAAAAAGCATAGCTATGAAAACGTATACATTTCATGTTGCCGGTATGCACTGCAAGGCATGCGTCGTGCTTATTGAAAGTGAACTTGATGAAATACCCGAGATAGCAAAAGTGAGGGTGTCACTCGCAGACTTTAGTGTTGCGGTAACCGGAGAGTTTGGCGATAAAGCACCCGAACATATTGCCCAGGATTTAAGCGTCGCGCTTACGCCTCATGGATACACGCTTTCAGTGCAAAAAGGGAGGCATGTGGTCTCGTGGTCTGACTTTAAAACGGCCGTACCAATTGCCGGAGGATTTATCGCGTTATTTATTATTTTGCAAAAGGTGGGCATTGTGAATTTAGTGACGACATCGGAAGTTGGGTACGGCACAGCGTTTATTATTGGCCTGATAGCTTCTGTTTCGACCTGTATGGCAGTGGTTGGGGGTTTGGTGCTTTCAATGTCTGCAAATTTCGCAAAAGAAGGTGAAAGCATTCGTCCACAAATTCTTTTTCATGTGGGACGTCTGGTCTCATTCTTTATCTTGGGTGGAGTGATAGGGACGATTGGATCGGTGTTCCAAATCGGGGCAACGGGAAGTCTTGTTCTTGGTGTACTTGTTGCATTGGTACTGTTAGTTCTTGGGTTGAATCTTCTTGACGTGCTTCCCTGGGCGAAAAGACTTCAGCCAACTATGCCTCATTTCATTGGCAAGCACATTCACGGATTAAAAAAGATAAACCATACACTAACGCCTGTTCTCGTCGGTATCGCAACCTTCTTTCTTCCGTGCGGATTTACTCAGTCAATGCAACTCTACGCTCTTTCCACCGGTAGTTTTGTGACAGGCGCACTAAGTATGTTCATGTTTGCACTTGGCACACTTCCCGTACTCGCACTTCTTAGTTTTAGCTCACTTGGAATTCACAAAAAGGCTCAGTCGGGAATATTCTTTAAGTCGGCAGGTTTGGTGGTAATTTTCTTCGGATTACTTAACTTGCTAGGCACATTTGTGTCAGCCGGCATCATACAGCCGTTCCTTAACTTTTAAGTCGTATGGTACACTAGTCTTATTCAAATGAAACAAACTCTTTTTTCAATTCTTGTGGCAGGAGTGCTTATCGGAGGGTCCATACTACTCACCACTAAACAAAGTTCAGGCGATAGTGCTTCAGCTTCCGTTGATAATGTGTCGGTTGTTGATGGAACACAGATTATCGCGCTTACAGCGAAAGGGGGATACTCTCCTCGCATAACCAAGGCAAAGGCTGATATGCCTACTGTGCTTAAGGTGAACACAAAAGGTACCTTTGACTGCTCCTCTTCGATTGCTATCCCTAGTTTAGGATATCGAGGTAACCTCCCGCTTTCGGGTGCTACCGACATACCTATTCCGCCCCAAAAGTCAGGCACTACCATTCGAGGGCTTTGCGGAATGGGAATGTACGACTTTTCCATTAATTTTGAATCGTAGGTTGGAGAAAAGACAACAGCTATGGTAGACTGATATGGTTATATTTTAATTAACAATAAAGACATAACCTATGGCAAAAGAGAACTCTGCGTTTATGAAGCCGCTCACGGTGAGTGCCGACCTAGCGGTCGTTGTAGGAAAAGGCCCGATGCCTCGTTCAGAAGTGGTTAAGAAGCTCTGGGTGTATATCAAAGGCAAGAATCTTCAGGACCCCAAGAACAAGCGAAACATCGTTGCAGACGCTGCCCTTAAAAAGGTATTTGGAGGTAAGGATGTCGTCAATATGTTTGAAATGACCAAACTTGTCTCGGTACATCTTTCCTAATCGCAGTATAGTTAAAACAAAAAGCCGTTATCTCAAAGCGATAACGGCTTTTTGTTTGCAAGGCTGTATGTCGCCGTTGAAAGGGAATATATGAGGCATCGCTTGCTTTCTTACCAATTACCGCTTACTCTCTTAGTATATGAAAGATTTTAGACCAAAAAACACATTTGGCGGAGGAGGAAATCGAGGCGGTGATAGAGGTGGTTTTCATGGGGGTAACAAGTTCGGTAAAAGAGATTTTGGACCCAAGGAGATGTTTGATGCTACCTGTGCGAAATGTGGTAAATCGTGCCAAGTACCATTCCGTCCGAACGGTGAACGGCCGGTCTATTGTCGTGACTGCTTCGTTGATGTGAAGCCTCCAAACCAGGGGCAACCGAGTAACTACCAACGGTCAGATGCTCCGCGACGAGAATTTTCTGCTCCTTCAGCACCAAGACAGGAGGGTGGAGATAGTCAAAACAAACAGATTCAAGAATTAAAGCGTCAACTCGATATCGTCAATACGAAACTTGATCGACTTCTCGATAGGACTGCCGGTGATCAGAAAAAGCCAGCTTCGACCCCAGCGACAACGAAGGAATTACCAAACGTGAAAGAAATTCCGGTAGTCACCGTCACCAAAAAAGCAGTTTCTGTTAAGAAGGCCACAGGCAAGAAGACAATAAGTAAGAAGAAGTAAAAGAGAATCAAACAAAAAACAGGCGATAAGGCCTGTTTTTTGTTTGACTTGTCTTCTGTTTGTTAAGGGTTAAAGTCCTGCCTTTTTCGCTATACGAACACTACCTTTTGATATATCTCGTCTTGCCCTCTTTACTGAGTGAGTAAGGCTGCTCCAATGTTTTTTTAGGTCGTTGGCAAGAGCACTTATTTCCTTCCCACCGGCTTTCTTACCTTTTGTGTATTCCTCTGCTACTGAATCAACGATTTCATGATACACAGACTCACTAACACTTTTAGTCTTTTCAAGTTTTTCCACGACATCTCCTTTCATCCTGATTGCCCAAGCCTTAGTATGTTCGCGATTTTTTTGCCCCTTCGGTCCGAGGAAAAAGTAAGCTGCCGCGATACCGGCAACACTTGCTCCACTAATACTGAGTGTAACTGCCGGTGAACTCTTTTGCTCGATCTTTTTCATACAGATAACGTTACTTATTACTAATTAACTTCGAATTTGGAAGCGCGTACAGACATCGTAATTTCGCAAGGCCACGATGCAGTTGAACCGCGATGGCATTCCTCGATTGCCCGGTAATAAGTGAGATTTCTTTCAGTGTTAAGTCCTGCACATGCCTCATCTTCATTACTCTTTGATACTGAGCAGGGAGACGGTGAATAAGAAGTGTCGCAGCCTTTCAATCCCGTCTATCAAGGTACACGCCCTCATTACATCAGTTGGTCTTACCGCAGAAGGAAACGTTGACGTTCCGAAGGACCCTGCGAATGTAGCGTGGTTCAGTCTCGGCCCTTTGCCGGGAGAGAAGGGAAACGCTGTTATTGTGGGGCACTCCGGCTGGAAAAATAGAAAACCGGCCGTATTTGATCATCTCTCACAGGTCCATATTGGAGACAGACTCTTTATTGAAAGTGTGAACAAAAAAGTTCTTACCTTTGTTGTTCAGTCACTTAGGACATATCCCAAAAATGCTACCACCTCGAGTATCTTCAATTCAAATGATGGGAAGGCACATCTTGTCTTTATCACCTGCAAAGGTATTTGGGACAAAGTAAAAAAAGAATACGCTGATCGGCTTGTTGTATTTGCAGACTTAGAATAGTCGCACGGCTAAATGGTAGGATTACCTCATGAAAACGTTTAGTGAACGGGTGGTGGAGATCGCACTTTCGATACCGAAGGGGAGAGTGACGACCTATGGACGAATTGCTCGAGCAGCAGGAGGAGGAGCAATGGCTTCGCAAAGTATTACGTCCATCCTTGGAAAGGCCTATGATACCGGCATTAGAAATATTCCATTTCATCGAATTGTCTATGCTGATGGACGTGTCTGGATAAGTGAGGATCAACGAAAGGATCGGATGAAACTGTATAAAGGAGAGGGAATTAAGATAGACATGCGGGACCGAGTAGTGAATTTTCCGGATGTTTGTTTGGAACTAAAGTAGTACCTGTGCGTGATAAAAGTACGCAAATAAGGTATCATGATGTCTATGATTAGTGAAGAGTTAAAACGGCTCTGTGAAGGCCTCAGTTCCACTACGGACGCGGAAAAGGAGGAACAGGGACCGTATATCACCGTCGAACATTTGACGGGTAAGTTTGGGGCGATGTATGAAAAAGTGCGCTCCTTTGTCGACTATAAGGACTACCATGTCATTCGACAGAGTGCGATACGTCGTATGTTGAAGCGCCAGCTGTATCTTGAGCGTAAGCCAAACTCCGGAGGCGCGCTTCTGCGCGAACTTGTGAGTGGAGGATATCTCCCCAACAACAAAATTCCGGAAGCACGAGGTATTGAGCTTCAGAACATTATCCATAAATGGTTAACTTTTGAGCGGGAGGGTCTCGCTATTGCGTTGTCTCTTGATTTCGCTTCCATTGAAATTGAACAGTTTCTCTTTCCCGATGTTGCACAGAGTCTGCTTATAAATTCGTTTTTCCAGTCGACACTTCGAGCAATTTCATATCAGAGCAAGGATACTATCGATCATACTCTTATAACACTTGCCGCCTGTCGGCGCAGTTTTTTCTCCGAAGACAAATCACGATTACTGCACGCTCTCATTACGCGAGAAATTCCAGAGCTTCTCTCGCACAACAGTCACAGCGACCAAGTGCTTATGGTACTTGCCCCGCGAGTCTTGAATAGCTTACGAAAAGCCGAAGATGTGGCCACTCACCCCCTGGTGTGGAAGGTTTCCGCGCGTTTACATAATCATGCTCTCTACTACTCCGTACTTCTCGAAATGTTTCGTTCCTACGGGAAAGGATCTGAAATTGTTTTAAGCGAAGAGGAAAAACTCAAGGAATGCGTTGAGACTATTGCGAAAAATAAGCAACAACAGCAAAGGAAGTTGCTACGCATAAGTGGCCGACGAGCGGTTATTTATTTGCTTTTGACGAAAATAATTCTCGGAGTCGCATTCGAGTGGCCGTACGAACATTTTATTCTTGGTAAGGAAAATTATTTTGCGCTTGGTACCAACGCATTCTTTCATCCGCTCCTGCTCCTTTCGATGGTGACGTTTGTCGCCAAGCCTCGGAAAAGCGGACTACAGCGAATTGTCGACGGAGTTTCTGCTATTGTGCAAGGTAAGGAGATGAAGCAAATCTTTATTAAGCCTCCGGCTAGCACAGTCACATTCTTTTTTGTCATGTGTTTTTATGTCGCTCTTTTTATTGTTTCCTTCGGAATTATTTTAGCCGGCCTTATCGCCATTGATTTCAATATAGCCAGCATTATTTTGTTCTTTGTATTCTTGACACTTGTTAGCTACTTCGGTCTTCGTATCCGCGGAAGCGCGAGACGGTGGGAGCCTGTGCGTGAGAAACCTGGGACGTTTGGCATGGTGTGGAACCTTTTTACATTTCCGATTGTGAATACCGGGCGCTGGTTTAGTGTTCGATTTTCCACCGTTAATGTATTCGTCCTTTTTCTCGATTTTTTGGTCGAAGTACCCTTCAAGGCATTTTTAGGTATCTTTGACGCCTCTCTCTCGTTTATTAAGGAACACCGAGTGGATACCTATTAGCTTCTGTAAAAGGCTTGACAGAATCGTGAATCATGCTATCCTAAAAGCATGACGGTATTACAAGCCACCAGCAAGAATTTTTTTGGAAACTTCGGTAAACCGAAGGCTGTTGCAGTGTAAACCCGATGTTTCTCCTAACGAACACACAACCGGCCTTCTAGGGCCGGATTTTTTGTGCCGAAAGGAGGAGCTACCAGGTCTTTGAAAATTAAATACAAAAACCCAACCAAAGGATAGTCTGTGCTCTATAGAATTAACCGTGCTCGTGTCTGGACACAAGCGCAGTACCAGTCGTTTCGCTCGGAATGGCCACATCTTAAGAAAAACGTCCTGCGTATTTGCGCTATCTATCGTCCGTTTCTGTTTCCGCTTATTGTCATTACGGTGCTCTCGCTTGGGAGTCAAGCATGTCTTCTCGCTATACCGTTCTTCATCGGGAAGATTATTGAAGCACTCTTTCGTGGTGAGGAATTTACTCGCATTGTGCTTCTCTCGGCTGGAATGGTGGCAAGCTTCACGTTTCTTAGTCCAATACAGTTTCTCCAGGACATCAATCGGAACAGAAATCTGGACATCAAGAATCGATGGCACCTTACTAACGTAACGTTTAAGCGGCTGCTTACCTTTTCACTCAGGCAAATAGCGGGAGGAAATTCGGGTCTCCGCCAGGCGACCATCGGAAAAGGAGAATACGCAGTCCATGAGATTGTTCGCACGTTTGTGAAGGAGTTTACTCCTCCGTTCGTGAAAATTCTTTTTACGTTCGGTATGCTCCTCGCGTGTTATGCGCTTATCGGACAAGTCAGCGCGGTACTCCTTGTCGTGTATGGAGCGGTCAGCTTCATACTTAACGTACAGGTCTTTCCGGAGCTCAAGAAGTGCGAAGACCTGGATGAAAAAGTTGACGCGGAACATGCTGAGCTTCTGACCCATCTCGAACTCATCATAACCAGTGCGGAGGAAACGAGAGCACTAGACGAGTTCAATCGTCGGTATGCCGAATTCCAAAAACGTGAGGAGGCCTTGTGGGTGAGATACTACACCACTTCGGCATGGCTTCGTGATCCGATCATTATCATCGGATTCATGTTGGTTACCGCGATCGGCATTTATCTCATTCGTACAGGAGTATATAAGCCGGGTGATTTCGCGGTCATCATCAGTTGGTCAGTGGCGCTGTTCACCGGACTTGCTCCGTTTGCGGCGCTTCAACGTAAGTTCATGCGTCATTATTCGATGGTGCGGCGGTACTTTGAAATGCTTGACCAGCCTCCGGAAACAGCGACAGCACAGCTCTCGTATGCTCCGCAAAAGCTTACCGGACGTATTGAGTTTAGTGGAGTGTCCTACACCCATCGGGCAATAGATGGAAATGGAGGCGACATACCCGCAATCAAAAATATCTCGTTCTCAATTCAAGCCGGTCAAACTATCGGAATCGTTGGACACACCGGTTCGGGTAAAAGCACACTTGTTAAGGCGATTCTGCGTTGGTACGACCCAGATCAAGGGTCGATCCTCGTCGATGGAGTGGACTTACGCACCTACAACCTTTCGTGGTATCGAAAGAAAATTGGGTATGTGCCACAGCAAGTGCATCTTTTCGATAGCAGTATTCGGCGGAACATCAGTATGGGTTCGGGACGTGACCTTGTCGACACAGAACTGGAAACGTTATCCACACTTGTGGGTATTGATACATTCTACGACCGACTTGGTTCGAAACGGTTCGATATTACGGTGGGAGAACTTGGCAGACATCTCTCTGGTGGTCAAGTACAGCTTATCGGCATAGCTCGCGCGCTCGCGAAAGATCCCTCGATACTTATCTTCGATGAAGCGACGGCAAGTCTGGATTACGGAAGCGAAGCGGTGGTCCAGAGGGCAATGCGAACTGCGCTTAGTGGCCGAACGGGCATTGTGATTGCACACCGGCTTTCCACCGTTCGTCACCTCGATATCATTGCGGTGATGAATCACGGATATATTGTGGGAATTGGTGCGCATGACGAACTCATGCGTTCGTGCAGTGAATATCAGAAACTTGTGAAGTACGAGCTCCGCGCTTAGCACATTCGCTCATTAGTATCATGTAAGCCACCGGCACGCTGCTGGTGGCTCTTTTTTTTGGTCGAAAAAATGCTACTATTCTTGAATATGAAGCGACTTCTTGGCAACGTATTTCTTCTTGCCTTCATGGGGATACTTGCCTATATATACCGAGAGCCAATTCAAACGGGGTGGGCGGTAGTGTACAACCAGTATTTTCCGTGTACGCGGCCAATTACGTACCGCGTTGAGTCCTTTGATCCGCGTTTCGGTCTGTCAAAGGAACAATTTCTAAAATCAATTTCGGAAGCAGAGGGGTTATGGGAAAAAGTTTCGGGGAAGAATTTGCTTGAATATTCTCCCACCGGAGTATTACGTATTAATTTGGTTTTTGACTATCGCCAAGAAGCAACTGAGCGAATGAAAAAAATAGGTTTGGTTGTGGACGATAACCAAGCTTCTTATGACGCGCTAACCGGGCACTTTAATTTATTAAAAAGTCAATTTGCTGAACGAGAGGATTCCTACAAGCAGGAGGCGGCACGAATCGATGAGAGAACTGTTTCCTATAACGCTGAAGTTCAGAGCTGGAATAAAAAGCGTGGGGCCCCGCCGGATGTATATGCACGACTTGCTACGGAAAAAGATTCATTGAAGAGGGAGGTTGATCAACTGCGCACGGAAGAGGCGAACCTCCAAACGATGATACGTGATATAAACGCCCTCGTAACGGTGGTAAATCAAGTCGCCAACAATATAAATGTAAACGCGGAGGAGTTTAATAAAATTGGTAAAGCTCGTGGTGAAGAATTTACTGAAGGTTTGTACACTAGTGACCGGTCGGGACAAAGAATCGAGATTTTTCAATTTACCGATGCGAAAAAATTGACACGAGTGCTCGCGCATGAGCTCGGTCACGCGCTCTCACTTGAACATGTAGGCGACCCGAAAGCTATTATGTACCGACTTAACCAAGGTACCGCGACCGCACTCACATCTGCTGACATCTCGGCGATCAAAACTCGCTGTGGAATTAAGTAACTCGGTATCGTATGCTCCTTCAGAAAAAGATGGCTCATTCGGATGAATCGGAGGATGTATCTGATTAAACTCATTTTTCTGTACACCAATTTTAAGAATGTTACACTAAAGACATGACCCTACCGACAAAGGACGAAGCGCAGAAACTTTTGGAATCGCACGTACAAGACGAGTACCAACGCTATCACGCCAAGATGGTGGCGACGGCGATGGAAGGATATGCACCGCAGTTTGGTGGCGACCCGCTTCTGTGGTACGTCACGGGGTTACTTCACGATATTGATTTTGAGAAGTTTCCGCATCAACACCCCGCCGAATCGCTTAAATGGTATAAAGAATGGGGTTACCCCGAAGAACTGATTCATGCGGTGGAATCACACGCATATGGGTACAACGGCTTCACGACTTTGCCGCAGACAAAACTTGCCGCCGCTCTTATGGCGTGTGATGAGTTGTCCGGGATTTTTTACGCCTACCGTAAGATGAATCCGATTCCGTACGGGCAAATGAAAGTCAGTTCCATTTTGAAACGCCTAAAGGAGAAGGCCTTTGCCGCCAAAATTGACCGAACCGTTATCACTCGAGGCGCCGAAGTCCTCGGCGTTCCGCTCGAGAAGCACATTGAAAATCTTATTTCCTTTTTTTCGACGTTAGTTTGAAATTATCAGCGTAAGATACATCTATGAGTAAAGAAATGCCAGATTCACTTGACTCTTTCGCGGGGGTTCCCGACCAGAAGAAGAAAGAAGAGAAGATTGTCTTCCATCAATTCCCCGGTCTTCCCAAAATCCTTCTCGAGCTGGCAAAGAAGAATGGGGATACCGCAAGGCTTGCCGACGTCCGCGAATCCTTTCGTAAAGCTCCATACGAGGATCAACTGGATGTCCAGAAGGCCGAAGACCAAGAGGTCTATGAGTATAAGCTTGGATTCCAAAACTGGAGGGGTCTTTTGTTAGACATGGACCCTGAAAAAATCGAGCTCCCAAAAATACTAGAGTATATCGACTGGGCTTCGGAGAATTTCACTGACAGAGGCATCGAAGGTTTGGCACTTATCCCCGGTCAGGAGGCTTTTCGAACCGAGCTTGTCGAGCTTACCAAGCTCGCAAAGGAACTACGTGTGGAATGTGTAAAGCAGCAGGATGAAGAAAAGAAATTTTTGAATAGAGTTCGTGGTCGGAAAGACAGAGGCGAAGTCTCTCGTCTGCATACGGCGCTCTGCTCAAAGATTCGCGCTATACACGAGAAGTACGGGGTCGGTGAGTGGTCGGACGAACAAAAGAGACTGGCACAGGAGCGGCGAAGCTACGACATCTAAAGTATGAGTTGGTCCGTGGTTGATTTTGCTATCAGGCCTCCGGTCCGTGCTATAATGAAGCTTACTATCTCCATCAAACATCATGTCTCCGCAAAGCTTTACATCTCAAACGTCGGCTGTACCCACTTCCGTAAGAATAGGAAAGTTTAAGGCGAGTAGGATTATTTTAAAGGAGTCGTGGGCGCTACTTTCGCATGACAAGGAGATTTTGTGGCTCCCCGTGCTTTCTGCCATTACTTTCTTCGTTAGTTTGGCGATTGTAGGAGTAATCGTTTATTTCGGTGTTCTAGGAGGGAGCCTTGATGCTCTCAAAGGACTGGAAAACGCTGAACAAGGAGTTAAGGACGTGGCAGTGTACGCCACTATTTTCGGATACTATCTTCTGATATTTTTTATTACCAATTTTTTCCAGGCCAGTATCTTCGCTATTGTACATGCTCGGTTTAACGGAGGGAACTTTAGTCTTGGAGACGGCCTTGCTTCGGCGAGAGCGCATATGGGGAGGATTTTCATCTGGTCGCTTATTTCAGCTACGGTCGGGGTTATCTTACAGGTTGTCTCCGACAAATCGAAGGTTGTTGGAAAAATAGTTGCTGCGATATTAGGGTCTGCCTGGAATATTTTGACTTACTTTAGCCTTCCGTCGCTCGTTATCGGTCAGGCAAGTCTGACTGATTCATTCAAGGAGTCGGCTTCTATGATTCGCAAAACGTGGGGTGAAACCATCATTGTTAATTTCGGAGTTGGGCTTATTTTCGGACTCATCAATACACTCCTATTCGCTGTTGGAATCGTTATCCTGATATTGTTCCCCACAATGAACGTGGCTATAGGCATTGGGAGCTCTCTGATTTTTTTGATTATTCTGCTTTCTATTCTCTCTACTTCTCTAAACGCCATCTTCAAGCTGGTACTGTTCGAGTACGCCCGCACCGGCACGGTTCCGCAAGGCTTTTCCTTGGATGTAGTGCAAAGTGCCATCAAGGTGAAATGAGCTCACACCTGCTGACATCTCGGCGCTAAAGGCACAGTGTCAGATTAACTAATTTCTAACACACTACCATGTATAGCGTGACCGATCTCAAAAAAGAACTGGAAAACAAAGCAAATCCCGCACGAGCGAAAGTCTCTGCGGGGTACTTTAAGACTGGAAAAGGGCAGTATGGAGAAGGAGACATCTTTCTCGGAGTGACTGTTCCCGATCAACGGAACATTGCCAAAAAGTTTTTGCACTGCACGTTCCATGACTGTGAAGAACTTTTGCAAAGCGTTGTGCATGAACATCGTTTTTGCGTACTTGAAATCCTGACACGACAGTTCGAGAAAGGAAATGAAACACAGAAAGAAGGAATCGCGAAGTTTTACATTAAACATGCGGAGCTAGTAAATAACTGGGATTTAGTGGATACCTCAGCTTCGTATATTTTGGGCGATTACCTACTACATCGGGACAAGAAAGTTCTTTATACTTTTGCCAAATCACCGAACCTCTGGAAACGGCGCATCGCGATTATCAGCACCGGCGCTTTTATTCGCGAAGGACGGTTTGAAGACACGCTTGCTATTGCTACTCTGTTACTTTCGGATACACACGACCTTATTCACAAAGCTGTTGGCTGGATGCTTCGTGAAGTGGGCAAGCGTTCCTCTGAAACTGAAGAGGAGTTCCTTAAACAGTATGCGCGGACTATGCCTCGCACGATGCTCCGCTACGCTATCGAGAAATTTCCTCACGCAAAACGAGTTCGGTATCTTAATCGGTACTGAGACAAATTCTATTTTCTAATTCGCGCGAATAAGCATATAAGATGTATATTAGTTATATATGAAAGAATATGAACGTGTGTTAAAAGCTCTAGCAAATCGTAGAAGACTTTCTATTATTGCTATCCTGAAAAAGCGCAACGAAGCGACAGTGGGAACGATTGCCGACTCTATCAAACTTTCCTTCACATCGACATCCAAACACCTGAACATGCTCGCGCGAGTGGATATCCTGGACAAACGTCAGCAAGGACTTGAAGTCTTTTATTTTCTTGGTGCAAGGGTGCCGGAGGTTGCGAGACCGATTATCTCTCTACTCTAAATCCTGTCTCAGGTCGCTTTTCTCCACTACTTTCGGCATTTTCAGTCCCGCATCTATTTTCTTATTCGTGCGAATAAGAAAATAGATGAGGTATGTCGGGAGGAGTGTTTTAGAAAAAATTTCTTGGTATACTAACGCTATGGAATTTTCGATACGGGAGTATAAAGACAGTGACAGAGACGCGCTTGTGAAATGCATGGTCGAACTGCAGGAGTATGTGATGAGTGTGGACCCGCGAATGCTCGTGCAGTGCAAGCCGGAGTTTGGTGAGCTGTATACGGTGTGGCTTTTGAATTTACTGAAGGAAAATAGCGGCATTGTTTACTTTGCAGAAGTAAACGGAAAAATTATCGGCTGCGCTGCCGGAATCATGCCCGCACATGAGCCGCAGGAAACGGCTGGCGGAGGACCCATAAAATACGGACGCGTTCAAGAAATGTATGTGGACGCAAATTATCGTGGCGCGGGAGTAGGGAAGGTTCTCATGGAGAAGACCGAGGAGTATTTCCGAAAGAGCGGATGCGATACGGTCTATGTCGAAGTATTCGCCCCCAACAAGAGTGCGCATGAATTTTACAAAATTTGTGGTTATGCGGACAGAGATATTAATTTGATGAAAAAACTTTAATTCTGGGTACTATCCATCGTAATTCCAAACCTTAAACCCCTATGATAAAAGCAATCATCTTCGATATGGACGGACTACTCATCGACTCCGAGCCGATTTGGCAGGAGGCGGAGGGGACGGTGTTGGGAAATCTCGGCGTGCGGTTCGCTCCTCCGGAACTGCGGCAAACCATGGGACTTAAAGTGACTGAAGTCGTCCAGTTTTGGTACGCACGGCAACCGTGGGAGAATCTTTCGATAGAAAAAACAGCGACCGATATTATGGATACGGTCGTTTCGCTGGTGAAGTCAAAAGGGACTGCTATGCCAGGCGTCCGTCACGCGCTTGACGTGTGTAAAGAGACGGGCCTTCCGATGGCGATTGCTTCCGGTTCGTTCTTCAGAGTCATTGAAGCGGTTTTGGAAAAACTCGGAATCAAAAATGAATTCTCGGTTATTTATTCGGCCGAGCATGAACCGTATGGCAAACCGCACCCGGGTGTCTATATTACCGCTGCGAACAAACTCGACGTCGCCCCCGAATGTTGTCTCGCGTTTGAAGACTCGCCGAACGGAGTGCTTTCTGCAAAGGCCGCGCGTATGAAGTGTGTTACCGTCCCTGATGTTCATGTAAAAAGCGACAAACGATTTTTAATTGCCGACCTCAGACTAGCTTCGCTAGACGAACTGACTATCGAACAGTTATCGAGCCTTTAGGTGTCTTTTTGCATACTTCCTTCATGGATAGAAAAATTATTTGGTTGGGACTTTTTGTTGGTTCCTCACTTGGAGGTTTTATCCCAAGCCTTTGGGGGGCGGGACTGTTTTCTCTATGGGGAGTCATCTTCACCGCGCTCGGAGGAATCGCGGGGATTTGGTTCGGTCTGAGGATAAGTGAGTAGCTGTAATAAAAAACGCCAGCAACAGTTGTTGCCGGCGTGTTGAGATTTCGAAATAGAAGAAGAGGAAGCTACTTAGGCCTCAGAAATAAAACCCGCCATAGCTGGCTTTTTGTATAGAGAAGATTCCGATAGGCTTTGCTAAAAGCTTCCACGCCAATCATAAATTCTTGTTGGTAGAACTCCGGCCACTGAAACAAGATCTTGACGATATCGAGCTCTTCGCGAACACGTGCTTCGCTAAACCTCTGTATGCCTTCGTTGCCCACCTCTACGCAAAGTCGCCTCTCAGCTTGATCAAGCAGGTAGCCGTACAACTTTCCCAGACTGACATGTTCACGCGACATCAGGAAACTAGGGGGTAAAAGACGCGCCCTGTTGCCTTCGAGACGTAAAACTCCTCTGCTCTGTGCGAATCGGACAATGTTCGTGTACTCCCCAGCTTTAAGAAGTTTTTCAACTTCCTCACCTGTTATATGCGATATCATAGGTAGAGAAAAAAATTCCCTGCAGTGGTAACGCTGCAGGGAAAATATGGATGACGCCGTCCAACGTTATGCGGGAACAAGTTCCACTTCGTTTGCTGTTGCGGTCTCTCGGACCGTGATTTGTGTAAGATCTCCGCCGACAATGTCGACAGTGACCGCATTTCCCCCGTAGGAAAAATCCTGTGCGATAATCGCAATAGCGCAAAGATCGTGCATTGCTATAAGATCCTGTGTGAACTGGAGGGCTGTTGGGCCAATGGTTATGGTAGAAGCATTCATAGAATAACAAAGTTTCAGACTTTAAAGTAACATATTTCGACAGTTCTAGCAAACTTCACTAAACGTCGGGAGAATGCCGTCAAGAGATCTCTTCCTATTTCGGCTCAAATACGGTATCCTTTGGCCTTATGGCGAAAAATGACACGGTACTTAGTTTTGACAATGTTACGTTCGAATACGGGCCAAACAACCCCATACTGCATGAGGTTGATTTTTCGGTGCGGCGCGGAATTAAGGTGACACTTATGGGTCAGAATGGTGCGGGCAAGAGCACTCTTTTTCAACTTATCACTGGAGCGGCTGTCCCTGAATCTGGGCGAGTGAATATTACGAACGGGGTGACAATAGCCACAGCAAGACAGGTGATACCTCGCGATCAGATGGAACTCACCGTGCGCGAATTTTTTCAGAAATGCTTTACACAAAAAATGTACGATATTGACCCACGTATCGATGAAGTATTGGAGGTAGTGAATCTCAAAGGCCACGAGAAGGTACATGACCGCATTGTTAAGTCGTTTTCGGGCGGACAACAGGCCCGTCTTCTTCTTGCCTCGGCACTTATTCAGAAACCGGACCTTTTGTTACTTGATGAGCCAACAAACAACCTCGACAAGGCGGGTATTGAGCACCTCACGACCTTTTTGAAGGACTATAAAAAGACGTGCATTGTCATCTCTCACGATTCTGATTTCCTAAACTCGTTTACGCATGGCGTTTTGTATCTAGACATTTTTACGCACAAGATAGAGCAGTATGTCGGTGACTATTTTGATGTGGCACAGCAAATTACGGCACGACTCGAAAAAGAAAACCGTAAGAATGCCCAGCTTGCTAAGTTAATCCAGGAAAAGAAAGACCAGGCAAACGTGTTCGCAAACAAAGGAGGCCAGATGCGCGTTGTAGCAAAACGTATGCGTGAGAAAGCCGAGGATCTTGAAGAGGAGATTGTCGAAGTCCGGAAGGAGGATAAAACTATTCGCAACTTTACGATCCCGACTCAGCAGGAACTCATTGGAGAAATTCTACATCTCACCTCCTGTAAAGTTCTACAGCACAAGAAAGGGGTCATAAAGCCGGTGGAACGCAAGGTAAACATCACACTAAAGAAAAACAACCACCTGCTTCTTGCTGGTCCGAACGGTATCGGCAAGTCAACGCTTCTTGAAGCAATCGCGCACAGCAAAGCGTTGGGGGCGAAGGTAACTGAAGGGGTGAAAATCGGATACTACCGGCAGGATTTTTCCACGCTTAATTTTGAGGATACGGTGCACGAGTCGCTCTCTTCGGTGATGGACAGACAAACTGAAGAACATTTACGCTCGGTTGCCGCAGGGTTCCTTATTACTGGAGATTTGATGCATAACCGAATTAAAAGCCTATCGGAAGGGCAGAAGGGGCTTGTAGCCTTCGCTCGCCTTGTTCTTGAGAAACCGGGCCTCTTGATCTTGGATGAGCCGACAAACCACATTAACTTCCGCCACATACCGGTCATTGCCGAAGCGTTAAATAAGTTTGAAGGTGCGATGATTCTTGTCTCGCACGTCCCAGAGTTTGTCGCGAAAATCCGCATTGACGAAATTCTTGATCTGGAGAAGTGACCCAAAATAAGGAGTCCCGCCTGAGCGGACGACTATATTTTGGGTCATCCCCGCGGAGGCGGAAATCCAGAGTAATCTACAGTTTGAAGACTGCATAACCACTTTTTTGGGTCATCCCACAAAAGCGGGGATCCAAAACAAATTTACTTAGTATTCAAGGCTCTTAAGCACCTTCAAATACATATCCTCCACGATTTTTTCCTGTGTTTTGCCACTTCGGGCGTAGTGGTCGAGACCCGGAGCTGCGTTCACTTCGAGTACCCAAAAGTTCTTTGGTTTTTCTTCGAGAGTTCCTTCGACCATAAGATCGACTCCACAAAGGCGAAGACCCATGTCCCTGGTTAACGCAATAGCGAGTTTTCCAAACTCAGGATGAATATGTTTGACTTCAACCGCGTCGCCACCTGTCGAAAGATTGGCGTTATCCAGAAGAAAGACTTTTTTAGCTTCGTGTAGCACTGACTGCAATGACAGTTTCTGATTTTTTAGTTTAATTCGGATACGAGGATCGTTTAGTGTTAACTGAGTATCTCGACTTGAAGCGATAAATGCCTGTTGCTTACTTTTTAGCAAAGAAAGTATGCTGGACTGTCCATCTCCCGTAACACTGAGTGGAATACGCTCGTATGCGGAAATAATTTTATTGTCGAGTACAACAACGCGGTAATCACGGCCGCACACATATTTTTGAACTAGAGCGATTCTGTCGCGTTTAAAAATAGCTCGTAGTGCCCTATAAAATTCAGTTTTGGAGTGCACAAGCGAAACATTGCTACCCTGACTTCCGCTATTAGGTTTTAAAATAACGGGGAACCCGATTTTCTCCGCGAACCGAAACGCCTGATTGATTTTTCTGTCTGAACCAATCGCTTCGGCCCATTCATCTGAATAGAACGTCTTACCGTGGACAGTTGGGTACCCCATGCGCTTCATAAAGAAGTTCGCGTAGTCTTTATCTTTAGCGATCTCTGAAGCGCCAAGCGGATTAAGATCCAGGCTGGAGTAACGGAAGTAGCGTTTTCTACCGTTTTTAAATGTAATTTGGCCAACAATCTTCCAAAATGGCTCAAGAATGACAGTCGCACCGATTAAAGGTGCAATTTTCTTAAGTATGGTTCCAAGGATTGGTTGAACTCCCTTTTTTTTCATGTTCCAGAAGGATAGTCGAAATGCTCACGAAAGTATATACTGATGTTATGCAAGAATTTATGAAAGCCGATATTTTCTTCTTTATCACTTCAGTTGCTGTTGTGGTGGTGACCGTTGGTGTTGTTGCCATCCTGCATTATCTAGTGAAGATTCTTCAGAGTATAAAGAATATTACCGATAGAATAGAAGAAGGAAGTAAGACACTCGAAGAAGATTTTCAGTCGCTGCGCACTAAGATGAAATCAGGAGAAATTGCACTAAAACTTACACAATCAGTTTTTGAAAAGGCGAGCAAGTGGTTTTCAAAGTCATCGCCAAGAAAAAAAGCCCGCACGACCCAAAAAACAGCTGAGGAATCAGTTGATCCCACGATCTAGCTACTATCGGTAATTTGCTTCGGTACCTGCCACGAAGCCAGTCGTCCAGCAGAGTTGGAGCGAGTATCCGCCAGACGGTCGGTCAATATCTAGAATATCTCCGACGAGAAACAGGTTTGGAAAGAGGCGAGAACGCATTGTCTTAAAATCAACTTCATCCAGAGAGACACCTCCGCTTGTCACAATTGCTTTGTCGGCGCCAAGAAGTCCCTTCACCTTCATCGGGATATCTTTCAGTAATTTGACCAGTTTCAAGCGCTCTTCGCGAGTGATGGAGTTGCACTTTGTATCCGCACTAATATCAGAAAGCTCCACGATAATAGAAGAGAGGGCTGAGGGTACAAGCGACTTTAAACTATTCTTAAATTTCTTCGTATGCTCTTCCTTAAATATTTCTTGTAGCTTGGTATTCAGCATTCCGTAATCAAGTTCTGGAAGCACGTCGAGTGAAAGTACCACCTCTCCATACTTCAGAAGCTCTCCGACATCCTTACTCATATTGATAACAGTTGGGCCGCTCACGCCGAAATGAGTAAACAAAATTTTGCCCCTCCGTACTTCCTGTTTAACACCATTCTGAGATGAGGTAAGTTTTATATTTTGCAGACTTACTCCTTGTAAACGCTTCACCCACACATCTTTAATCGCGATTGGCACCAGTGCGGAATCCGGCTCCGTCACTTTGTGACCGAGTTTCCGAAGCCATGTGAATCCATCGCCTGTTGAACCTGTTTCGGGTCGGGACTTTCCTCCTGTCGCAATAATTACCGAGCGCGCGCGGATGCCTTCTCCATTCGCGAGGAGGACTCCGGTAATCGTGCTCTTGTCTACCAGTATCTCAGCAACGGGGGAGTTGGATTGTACCGTCACCTTTCCGACCTTCAGATATTCAACCAACACGTCCCATACCGACTGCGCCTTCTCGCTCTTCGGAAAAGCACGTTTTTCCGCCTCAATTTTTGTTTCCATCTTCCGTGCATGGAAAAAATCAAGTGTCTCCTTTACTCCCCATTTGGAAAAGGAGGAAAACAAAAATTTGTCACTCCCTTTAAATTTTGAAAGAAAGATACGTACATCAAGCTCGGCGTTGGTCACGTTGCATCGGCCACCCCCTGTAATAAGGAGCTTTTTGCCAAGCGTTTCGTTTTTCTCAACCAAGATAACCGATGCGCCAAGCTCGGCCGCGCGCCCAGCCGCCATCATCCCCGACGGCCCTCCGCCGATAACGGCCACATCCCAGATTTTCAGACTCCCTTTTTGCATGACTACATCCTAGCATAGTGTATTGACTATAGCCTAATTTTAGGTTATAGTCCTCAGCGTAAAAGTTCCTTCACATCCTCCGAATTCGCTACAGCCTCTAGCGCATAGATTTTTATGCATTGAGGGTTGTAGCGACTTTGTTACTACTTCATTCGGTCAACCTCAACTGCAATGTAAAGAAAGGAAATATATGGTTGTAAAGCAAGCTGGTGAGAAACACTTCACCAAAAAGTTCAGGCAGGGTTTTTCACACAGGGTGATACTTCCGGGTCGGGACCCCGAGGCGCGAGTAAAAGTTACGGACTTTACCGGGCTTGCGGGGCAAAATTTTACTGACGTAAGTTACCCTGTTGACGAAACCGTCTGCGTTATTTCTGGACATGCCAGGATCACGGATCATCAAGGCTGTATTGAGGACATTCTGGCTGGCGGAACCTACTACGTTCCCGCTGGAGAAAGCTACGACATCTGCTTCATTAGGGAGACTAATGTTCTCTGTGTATTTTCACAGGCCGCAGATGGCACGCTCCCCACTGACGAGCCAGATCCTGGGGAATAGACGGGAAGAAAGTCGGGGGAGGCAGCGACTTAAATCTTCATCGCCCGTTAGAGAAAGTCGCCCGACTCTCCTCTACCGGGCGACTTTTTTTACCCAAAAATTTCTCTATTGACAAAATGAACCTTTTAATATATACTCCTGCCATAACTAAATCTCAGGGGTTTCGTTTTTGGAGATAGTATCTCGTAAAGAACGTTAAGGCATATGTCTTTTTGAACCTTCGAGAACTGGCCATCACTTAGTTAACGGCTGGAAGGTTACTAAAAGAATATGTACCCACGTACAACACAAGGGCCCTCTTCTTCGGGCAGACGATTTGAAAAGCCTTCCTTTGGTGGAAGTCGCTTTTCTAGACCAACAAATCGGACATCAAGCTTCGGCGGCCCACGCCGGACATTTCAAGGTGGCAGAGGAGGCGGACGAAAGTTTAGCGAGTTTAATGATGTCTCAAAATTCGTAAATAAAGCGGTTATTACTGAAGAGACCGTCGCATTTATTCCCGAGCATAAATTTGCTGATTTTCTCATCGACGAGAGGCTCAAGCAAAATATCATTACCAAAGGATACGTTGCTCCGACTCCGATTCAGGACCGGGCTATTCCGCATGTTCTTCGTGGTTCCGACGTTGTCGGTATCGCAAATACCGGCACCGGTAAAACTGCGGCATTTCTTATTCCCCTTATCAACAAAGTGCTTAAAAATCCGCGAGAGGGCGTACTCATTATGGTACCAACCCGCGAGCTTGCGATTCAGATTGATGAAGAGCTTAAAGGATTTATCAAAGGATTTAAGATATTTTCAGTGGTATGTGTGGGTGGTGCGAGTATGAGCAACCAGATTCGCAATCTTCGCTATCAAAACAACTTCATTATCGGTACCCCCGGTAGGCTTAAGGACCTCGTGGAGCAGAAATATCTTCATTTGGAAGGTTTCAAAACCGTGGTACTCGATGAAGCCGATCGCATGCTCGATATGGGTTTCATTCATGACATGCGATTTATGATGTCGAAAATGGCGAAAGAAAGACACACGCTCTTTTTTTCCGCGACTATGTCGCGTGATATCGAAGCACTTATTAAGGATTTCCTTAAAACTCCCGTAAGCATTTCGGTGAAGACCGGTGATACGGCAAAGAACGTCGACCAAGACGTGATAAAAACTCGTGGGAAGGACAAGGTAGATGTGCTTCATGATCTTCTCGACACTCCCGATTTTAAGAAAGTGCTCGTCTTTGGACGCACGAAACATGGAGTCGAAAAACTTTCGAAAATTCTGGCTGAGCGAGGATTTAAGGCTGAGTCAATTCATGGAAATAAAAATCTTTCCAAGCGACGTCAGGCACTGACACTTTTCAAAGATAATCATATTCAGGTTCTTGTCGCGACCGATGTTGCTGCGCGAGGTCTCGATATTAGCGATATTTCACACGTGATTAACTACGATCTTCCCGCAACCTATGACGACTATGTTCATCGTATTGGACGAACCGGTCGTGGAAGCAAGAAGGGAAAGGCGTTAACGTTCATAGAGTAAGACACGGAAGTGACACGGATTAAGAACGCGGAACTAGACCGAATCAATTGCCGACAAGTTCTGGTTCCGTTCCGTGTAGGCCTCGTTCAGTTTTAGTTCAGCGTCCTTATATGAAAAACAACAAACAAAAACCGAATAACATAATGACTCCTTCCCGTAAGACGTTTCAAAATAACGTCGGTAAGTGGATTGAAAAGCGGACTCGTACTGAGATCTTGCTTTGCTCGTGTGGCAATAAATATATCAAGAGCCGCAAGGAGCAAGTGGTATGTGTTCGCTGTATCTACCGTACGCTTCCAGTTAAGGTAATTTAACTCTTACGTATTCTTATCCTGTAAGGTTATGTAGATGTTGCTGTTTTTCCGGATGTATCGTATTATATAAGCGTTACGTTCTGGCCGAGAGGCCTCCTTTTTATTATCTACTTTACTGTTCGTTATTTCGTATCTTGTTCGTAGTTCGTACTCTATGGAAATTAGAAACATAGCCATCATCGCTCACGTCGACCACGGGAAGACCACTCTTACTGATGCTATTTTGAAGCAATCAGGTGTGAGTAAGGAAGGGGCCACCATGGACTCAAACGCACTCGAGCTTGAGCGTGGCATTACCATATATGCCAAAAATACTTCCATTCCATACAAGGATGGGAAGATAAACATTGTGGACACTCCAGGGCACGCAGACTTCGGTTCCGAAGTTGAGCGTGTACTCCGTTCCATCGACTGTGTGCTTCTTGTCGTGGACGCGCAAGAAGGCCCGATGCCCCAGACGCGCTTTGTATTAAAGAAGTCCCTAGAGCTTGGTCTTAAGCCGATTGTCATCATTAATAAGATCGACAAGCCCGCCGCCGATCCAGATCGGACACACGAACAAGTGCTCGAGCTTTTCTTTGAACTTGGAGCGAATGAGGCTCAGGCCAACTTTCCGGTTGTGTACGCTATCGGCAGACAAGGTATTGCTAAGAAAAATCTAACCGATGATTCAAAAGATCTCACGCCACTCCTCGAAACAATTTGCGAGCATGTTCCGAGTGTAGACACTCCCGAGCTCATTGCAAAACCGCTTCGGATGCAGCCGTTTAATTTGGCATACGACAACTTTCTTGGCCGTATGGCGGTTGCGCGTGTCTATGAGGGTGTCGCAAAGCCTGGTATGAACGTTTTTATACGGAACGCAAAGGGCGAGACTCGCACCGGCAAGATTTTGAAACTGTTTACCTGGAAGGGGATGGAGAAAATTGAAGCTCTTGAGGTGCAGTCGGGCGACATTACGCTTATTGCAGGACTTACCGATATTGAAATTGGCGAAACTATTTCTTCCGACGAGAACGCGACCGCGCTTCCGCTTATCGCCATTGATGAGCCAACTATTGAACTTCAGTTTCTTATCAACACCTCACCGTTCGGCGGACAGGACGGAAAATTCGTCACTTCGCGCCAAATCCGTGAGTATCTTGAACGTGAATTGGAAGTGAACGTGGGACTTAAGGTGGATTTCTCGTCAAATGAATATTTTAAGGTGCTTGGCCGAGGAGAGCTTCATGTCGCTATTTTGCTTGAAAATATGCGGCGCGCCGGCTATGAGATTCAGGTATCTCAACCTCAGGTCATCATCCGTAACGAAAACGGAGTGAAGCAGGAGCCATTTGAAGAAGTTACCATAGATACGCCAGCGGAATATCAAGGTGTTATTATTGATAAATTAGGTCGTCGGGCATTCCAAATAACAGACATCAAAGAGCACGCCGGCAGTATTCGTCTTACCCTTGAAGGCCCAACTCGCGGAATTCTCGGCTATCGCAATCAGTTTGTGATTGATACGAGAGGCGAAGGCATCATGTCTTCACGTGTTGTCGGCTTCAAGCCGTACGCAGGCGATATTCAAAAGCGTGTCGTCGGCTCTATGATTTCTATGGCGACAGGAAAGGCTCTTGGTTACGCGCTTTGGGGCTTCCAGGAGCGTGGCGTCCTTTATATCGGTCCCAGTACGCCTGTCTATGAAGGCATGGTTATCGGCAATACATCAAAGGGAGAACAAATGGAAGTGAATCCGACGAAAGGGAAACAACTAACTAACGTTCGGGCGTCGGGAACTGATGAAGCAATTGACCTCGTGCCCCCGTATGAGATTACGATTGAACGCGGGCTTGAAGTTATGGCAGAAGATGAGTATTTGGAAATTACACCGAAAAATGTTCGTTTGCGAAAACAATTTTTGACCGATATTGACCGCGCCAGAGCGAAGCGAAAGGACGTGAAGTAACAAGTAGAACGTAAAAAAGAAAGAAGATATGAAAAACCGCCCAAAAGGCGGTTTTTCCATACAGACACGTACTTGTACTGAAAATTAAATGTAGTGTACTATACGACAATGGAAGAAACTCCGAGAGAGATTTTACCTTTGCAGAATGTAGCGGAAACGCCGTCTTCTTTTACCTACAACTGGAAAGCAGGTGTTGGTGTGCTTCTTGCACTTGGAATTATAGCGGTTTTGGTCTTTTCACTGTCTGGCGCAGGACGAGGTACTCCACGTGGAGTAGCTGAAGAAACCTACACACTGGTCCGCGATAAGATTTCAAAGAGTGCAGCCATCGTACTCGCGTTGCCAAAAGGCACCACAATAACACCAGTAGAGGCTGCAGAGAAAGTGAAGTTTGAACCGGCTGTTGATGGGAAATGGGCTGTGGGAGGAAACGCTCAGGAACTCTTTTTTGAGCCAAGTAAAAAACTAACAGAGGGGAACTACTATACTGTTTCGCTTCAAACAGCCGATGGAGTTCTTTCCAAGGATTTTCTGGTAGACGATGATCCTAAAATTCTTGCCATATTTCCCCGAGCGAAATCCGAAGCTCCCGAGAATAGTGAAATCACTATCGTCTTTAGCCGACCGATGGTTCCTCTTACGACACTTGACGCGTTGGATGAACGCGATATCCCGGTTGAGATAACTCCTCTCACAAAGGGAAAGTTTAAGTGGATTAGCACGCGTAATCTGCAATTCATTCCTGAAACGCATCTTGTCCGCTCTGCCACATACACCGTTACCGTTAAAGACGGTCTTACGTCTGTTGACGGGCTACCGGTAAAGGGGATCACCCACACCTTTACGACGAGACCACTCCGGTATACCGATCAGATTCCCGGCGTCGACATGACCGTATCTTCGTTTCAGGAAAAACTGAATACGATTATGAATGTTGACTCGTTGCCTCCACCGTTGTCCGACGCAGGACCCGCTTTCCCGGTTACATCTCAACAACTGTTATATAATCAGCCTTTTACCATCAGCTTTAATCAACCGGTTGATATCGAGCGAACGAAAGGTCAGATTTCAGTTAAGCAAAACGGCAAAAACATTCCACTTATCTTCGAGTACGGGAAACGAGCTCTGTATAACGAGGGAAGTAGGAGCGAGAAAGAATATATTGATAAATCGGTTATTTCAATATCTAACGCCTTAGATCGGAACGGGCGCGCTCGCTTTTGGGATTTTAACACCTCGTACACCGTCGCAATTCAAAAGGCGTACCCGACCGATGGCGACATTGTTCTTACTGCTGGCAGATCTTTTGCATTCAATGTTTCTGAGGTAATTAGCGGGATAACCGCGGAGTCCGACCGATCTTCACATGTTACACCGGAGATGTTTGATCCTAAAGGTATGTTGATAGTGCGTTTCTATGAAGAAATAAACAAAGACGCCAGTAGTTTTTCGGCACCGCACGTAAAGGCGATCAAGTACCAAGAAAAATGTAAATTGGATGATATTGGGAATCAAATATACGTAGATGGGAAATGTGTAGTGGAGCCTGACAGGACGAGTATCTCGATTACTTTTGATTCTGACGCGTTTGTGAACGGGCAAGCATTTGATCTAACGATCAAGAAAGTCGTGAACAGTGCCGGAATGTCACTTCTCCCTCAGCCAGTAAACTATCCGGTAGTTATTTTTCCAAAACTCTCGATACGAAAGACGTCTCCCGAAAACGGCACAACAGGAGCAGTCCTGACAAATCTTGTTCTTTGTTCAAACACCCCGATTAAAATGCCGGAGGAAAAAGATTTCTATGACAAAGTGAAATCAGTGCTCACTATTGGTAAATGGAATTGGAACGAGTCGTATCGTGTCGACGGCTCAAGCACAACAGGTCCATGTGTGACAGGCGAATTTTTGACAACCATTCGTTACGGTCTTATTCCGGAGAGCGCTTACACGCTAAATCTTTCGCTTCAGGACGATTTCGGGCAGGAGGCAAAGAAGAGTTTGTCATTTTCGAGCGGGAAAATTGCGGAAATGTACCGTCGCATTACTCCGCTTCAGAAGGCATACAATGTGACGTCGCCTGAGCGTACTAAGCTCGTTTTCGGTATTGAAAATCTTGAGTACGTCAACGTACATATCTGTGAAACGGATGCGCTTACCATGATGAAATACCTCGATCGGGAGAGTGCGCCCAAAGTCATGCTGGCAGGCGAACAATTGTCGTGTATAAAGGGGTGGACAAAACGAGTTGAGCTTCCCAAGCGGTATTGGACAGTGAACTTTTTTGAATTTAATCTTGCAGACTACGTACCGAATCCGCTCGGACATTATGTCGTCTCGCTTAGTCATCCCGAATATCGCCAGGCCATTTACGATTATCGAACCGGGAAGAATACACCCGGTGTGCTTGTGTATGAACATTCACTTCTTACGGTTACACGATTGGCTGTACAGGAGAAAAAAGTTGAAAGTGACGAGTTTATGCCAGATGTATATCCGCCACTTACTACAAAAGTTCAACTCGCGAGCAAAGGAAATCTGTATTGGGTAACAGAGTTTGGAACTCTTGCGCCGGTGGTAGGTGCCGATGTTACTGTGTACCAAAAGGGAGGTATATGGGCATCAGGAGGTAAAACCGACGCGGAAGGTATTGCTCGGACTCCTGTCGCGCACACGGCCACTGCGGCAATCGTGACGGCAGGCAAAGACAGCGCTATTGTCACGGGCGAAACGGATAAGTTCCAGTGGGCACAGTCACTCGCGTCGGCTCAAAAAACGTATATATACAGCGATCGGCCTATCTATCGACCGACGGAAGACGTATTCATAAAAGGGCTTTACCGAATTGGATACGACGGTACCTATGAAATTGTTCGAGATCGAAAAGCAGACATCGTTGTCTACGATAGTCGTGGCGAGAAAGTAACTGAAGGCGAAGCAGATATTTCTGAAAGCGGGACGTTTACGTTTAAACTTACGCTTGGCAAAACAGCTCCCCTCGGTATGTATCGAGTTGAAGCTCTCGGTGGATACGGTTATTTTGAGGTTCAAGAGTACGTTCCGTCCGCATTCAAAGTAGACGTCACTAGTAGCAAAGAAGAGTACATCGCCGGAGAAACCATGAACCTTGGTATTGATGGCGCGTACTATTTCGGCGTCCCGCTTGAAAAAGGAGACACCGTGGAGTACTCGATGCTTGCACAGGACTACTATTTTGACCGCTACAGTGATGGGTGGTTTGAATTCGGTAAGGGTTGGTATTATGGCGGCGGTGGAGGCTACTACGATCGGTTTTTGCTGCGCGGAAAAACAGTTCTCAACGAGAAAGGAAAAGCGACCATAACCCAATCACTTGATTTTAAGAAATTCTTTCCAGAGACTGAGCAGGATGAAGGAAGCGCCGACCGAAGCAAAATCTTTACCGTCAACATCACCGTAAAAAATAAACAAGGACAGAGTGTCTCCTCACGTAAATCACTTATTGTGCACAAAGGAGCGATCTATCTTGGTACAAATCTTGAACGACGATATTTCGGCGCCGGTGAACAAAATAAGATTCTATTAAAATCAGTTGATACTACTGGCAAGGGAGTGGGGGCGAGTGGTATTACAGCGACCATCTCTAGAGTGACGTGGGAATCGTACAAGCGACAGGAAGTTGATGGCCGTTTCTACTATCAGTCGACTCAAAAAAAGGAGCCGGTGAAAACAATTCGCATGAGCACGAATTCGTCCGGGGACGGGACTGAAGCGTTTTCTCTCGACACAGCCGGTCAATATGAGCTGGAAGTGAAAGGGGAAGACCGTGCAGGCAACAGAGTGGTTTCCTTACTTGATTTTTACGTATACGGAGCTGGAGTTGTTTCAGTCAAACCGACAAACAACGAAACCTTGGAACTCGCGGTAGACAAAAATAAGCTCAAAGTGGGTGATGTGGCGAACGTGGTTATCAAATCTCCCTTTGAGAAAGGGAAAGCGCTGGTAACAATTGAACGCGGTAGAATATTCGAATATCAAATCGTCGATGTTAACCAAAGTCTCATAAACATCGGTATACCGATAAAGGAGGAGTATCTTCCTAATGTTTATTTTTCTGTGGTGTTACTTTCACCTCGACCTGAGATTAAGTACGGGCAAGTGCAATTTTTAATCAGTTCGGCGGAGAAGGAACTTTTTATCTCGGTGCATTCCGATAAGAAGAACTATCTCCCCGGCGAGAAGGTACGTCTTTCGATAGAAGCGAAGGATTCAAGTGGAAAACCCTCGCAGTCTGAAGTATCGGTCGCGGTCGCTGACATGAGCGTGCTCGCACTTAAAGGAAATCCGAAAAAAGATCCAGTTTCATTCTTTTATGCTGGATTTCCATTGGGTGTCGCAACTGCATCAAATATTAAAAATATTTTGTATGAGGCGGAAGTGCCGAAGGGTACCAAAGGTGGTGGCGGAGGAGAAGATCTGGCAAAAAAGAAACGCGGAGACTTTCGTAGCACCGCGCTTTGGCAGGGAGTGGTTCAAACTGACTTGGATGGAAAAGCAGAGGTGGCGTTTACACTTCCTGATAATTTAACCACTTGGCAAAGTGAAGTCGTTGGTATTACGAAGGATACAAAAGTCGGTGTTGGCTATTCCGAGCTTGTTGCTCGAAAGGAGGTAATGGTAACACCGCTTAAACCTCGCTTTATCGTCCCCGGAGATACCTTTAAGCTTGGCGCGAAAGTATTTAATCAATCCGATCAACTCATCCGTTTCAACATTAAGCTAGAAAGCGCAACACTTATCCTTCCTAGCGTGAAGAATGCGTTTGAAAAAATCAATCCCGGAGAATCGGTCGCAGTGTATTTCGACGCCAAAGCTCCCGAAACCACGGAAAAGGGAAGTCACCTCTTCACTATATCTGCGGAAGGGGGCGACCTCTTGGATAGCGTTGAAGACAAAATAGCCATAACAAAAAATGATACGTACGAATCGGTCGCAACCTCGTTTTCGACTTCCAAAGAAAAGGCTAAAGAATATGTATTCTTGCCGGCGAATGTTGTTCCTGATAAAGGAACACTGACCATTACCGCTAACTCGACACTCGCGCTCTATCTTACCGACGCGCTGAACTATCTTATTTCGTTCCCATACGGGTGTTCTGAGCAAATCGCTAGTAAACTTTCGGCAATTGCTGTTATAAAACGCTCCTACGTTGCGAAAAATGATCTCGCTACGTTTGAAAAGATGCGCGTCGAACTCGACGGGCAAAGCTATTCTCCCGACGATCTTATCAATATCGGACTTTCCCGAATCTATTCGAACCAGACGCCTGAAGGAGGATTCACGTATTACCAAGGAACTCCTTCAAACTATTACCTTACCGTGCATGTGCTAAACACACTTCTTGACCTCCAAAAAGCAGGTTATGCCGTGAAATCTGAGGTTCGCCAGCTCGCGGCACGGTTTATCGCAAACGGCGCGCTTTACGACGATGTCTACCGCAAAGATCAGGATCTTGTAGTGCTCGCTGCGTACGCGCTAGAGCGCTCGAGTGATGTTTCTGGAGTCGTTAATCCTCTCTACCGCAAGGTAGTGGAGATTGCGAACACGAAGAAATTTGTTCGAGAAACGGGCTCGAATCTTTCGCTTAGCTATCTCGCCCTTCTTCTTTCCTCCGGAAATTATTCAATAGCACTTCGCGATGAGGTACTTTCCGCGCTCGAAAATCGCTTGACGATTGATAGTCGCGGAGCGTTTTTGAAAACCGGAGACCGGAACGTTCTCTATGGTTACTACGAAACACCGATCAAAGACACGGCTATGCTTCTTCGTGTGTGGTCTAGTGCCAAGAAGGACCATGAATTAACCGATAAAGTACTGCGCTGGTTGCAAAAAAGTCGATCAAAGGATGGTTCCTGGGGATCAACAAATAACACACTTTCCGCGGTTGAGGCATTAACCGACTATATGGAGTGGAAGAAGGAAGCGGATTCAAAATTTGAGCTTTCGATTTTGCTCGATGGGGTAGAGAAGAGTAAATTCGCTTTTAACAAAGGGGTAAAAGCACCAACAACTTCGTTGGTTATTCCTATTGCCGACCTCGAGAAGGCAAAAATGCATACGATAGACTTTGTTAAGAAGAACCTTAACGCGCTTGCCAATACTTTCTACTATGACCTTTCCCTTACCTATTTCCTGCCAATAAACTCGGTGCCGGCACGAGATGAGGGATTTGTTGTTGAACGAAATTTATACGCACTTTCGGATGAGAAAATGGAGCGTCCGCTGAGTGAAGCAAAGGTTGGAGAGGTACTGAAAGGAGTGCTTCGCATTATGGTCCCAAAGGAACGTCGGTTCGTTGCAGTTGAAGACTTTATTCCCGCAGGCATGGAGCTCGTGAATTTTAAACTTGATACGGAAGATCAATCACTTCAGAATGCAGAGTCCCAGTACAAGGTAACGGGGACTATGAGCGGAGGTGGAGGGAAACTTGTGGCTGTGTTTGGAATGGGAGGAGCGGAGGACCTACCTGATGAGGCCTATAATGAAGTTGTCGCTACTCGTCAGAGATTGTATGCCGATTTTGAAGAAAGTCATGACGATCGTCTGTTCCTGTTTAAGGAAAATCTCTCTGCTGGGGTTTATGAGTATACCTACTTTATTCGCGCACTTGTTCCTGGCCTCTTCCACCATCTTCCCGCCGTCGCAAGCGAACTCTATTTCCCCGAAAACTTCGGCCGCACAAAAGGTGAATACTTTACCGTTACGCAGTAAAACAGCATAGCTCTCTGCATCGATCCGACCTTCTTCACATCTGAAATCCTTTCATACTTTAAAGTATAGAAGTAATGCATGCCGAGATCTAAGCCACAACAGCTTGAAACTAAGGAAAGGTATACACTCCTGAATGAGTTTTGGACAACTATCGCCTTGCTTGAAAATGTTGATGAGATAAAGAATTTCTTTAAGGACCTACTTAGTGAAACTGAGGCTCTTATGCTTGCTCGAAGATTTAGGATAGCTCAGCTTATTTATGCAGGATGGAGTTATGAGAAAATTGAAAAATCCCTGCATACCTCCACTGCGACAATCGCCACTGTGCACTCGTGGCTTGATGGCGGTTTCGGAGGATATATAGGAGGAATGGCTCGGTTAAAAGTCGAGTTAAAGCGGCAAGAGTCAATCCAGACCAAAAAAAAGCAGGCCACAGATCCGTCATCTTTTGAATATTTAAAGAAAAAATACCCATTGCATTTCCTGTTGTTTAATATAGCTGATGATGTTAAATACCGCCTTCCCAAACGATTACGAAAGTAATTGTATATCCTTTCATACTTTAAAGTATGAAAGGATATACAAAAGGGAGGTGCTAGTTCGGGTTAACAAGGAAGATGGTAATACGTTGATTCGTTGTTTCCGTACGGGCCTCAATGTGGAACTTCTTTGTTTGCTTAGGTGAAAGTGTAATGCTCTTTGCGTGTTGTTTAAAAGTGTTATCAATAAACCAGTCAACATCTTCGCGTGCAAGAAGTTGAATCACCGTGCCCGGTGTAAGCTCGACTCTGTCGCCATCGTGTGGTGAGAGAATAATCGAGGGTTGTACAAAGAGATTACGGGAAATATCGTAAGTATCCCCGGCAAGGCCATACTCGATACTAGCGGAGTTCGTAAACTCCTTTACTCGGTCGAAATTGAACGGAGTTGCGTGATTATACGGTGAGGTATACATGAGTGTCATGACGTCTTGCCATATCGCCCCAGCACCTGTTTGCCCGGTAAGTTCACGCATGGCGGTGTTGTCGCTATTGCCGAGCCAGACGCCCACTAGGAAGTCGGGCGTATAGCCGATAGTCCAACTGTCGTGATAATCACGCGATGTCCCGGTCTTAAGCGCGTAGTTCTTGTACGGTAACGTTAAGTTACTTCGTAATCCAAACTGTTCAACCGCCATCTCCCTGTCGGAAAGAATTTTATTTACCAATTGGACAAAACTTTTTTCCGCCACGCGCTTTTCCGAAAGCAGTTTCTTCTCCATTGGCGTCTCAAGACCCCCGACTCTTGTCCGTTCCAGTGTAAGAGGTTTTAGTACTCCTTCGTTCGGGAAAATGGTAAAGAAATGTGAAAGTGTAAGAAGATCCATTTCTAATGCGCCAAGTGCAATGCCAAGCTCGTAACGCTCGAGTGGCTGGAGTGATGTAAAACCGAGTGACTCGCGAAGGAATGTATAGAAGGTTGAAAGGCCGACATACTCAAGTGTTTTAACCGCAGGAACGTTTAGACTGTTCGAAAGCGCATTGTGCAGGGTAACTGCTCCGCGAAATCGCCCATCGAAATTTTTCGGGTAAAAAGCAAAGCTCGTTCCTATTGTGTAGCTATACTCCTCGTCATTCACAAGTGTGTAGGGTCTGGCGCCCTTCGCGAATGCAGCAAGATAAATAAAGGCCTTTGCGGTGGAACCTATCGGGCGGGGTTCGATTGCCATATTGATCTGTGCTCCGGAAGCAAGAGAGGTGGGGTCTGGTGTACCGACTAAAACGAGAAGCTCGTTTTCAGGTAGCTTAATAACAACGATTGCACCATTAGTTACGTTCGACTCCGATCTCGACTCAGACTCGATTTTACGGCGAAGTATGTTTCGGATCTTTTCAGTAAGAAGAGCATCGACGGTAAGATTGCATGGGTCACAGGTAAGGCCCAGTGTTTTCAGCTCAAACGAAGTGCGCAACGTAGTGCTCGGAGAAAATACGAAAGGACTTGTCGAAGCTTGATAATGCAAGTCACTTTCAGTAGCAGAAATTACCTTTGGTAGTAATTTTTCATTTTGCGTGCTTCCTGGAAAGCGAGTAGATGGACTTCCAAGCGCTGTAATCAAAGAAAGTATCTCAACCTCGTTTAGTTCAGTTGGTTTTTTGTTAAAAAAGTAGAGTGAAGCTTCAGTGACACCTTGGCGACTTTTGCCGAAATAAGCAACCTCCTCATACAGCGAAAGAATGTCTCGTTTGGAAGTGTGCAATTCAAGAGCGACAGCGTACAACGACTCTACAAATTTATTTCTCAGCGTCCGGGTACCTTCGTTGCCGAGTAGAACCTTGACCAACTGCTGTGTAATTGTGCTGGAACCCTCGGTCTTGCCGGTACGTAGTTTATGGAAAAATCCACGCACCATACTCACTGGGTTCACCCCTAGGTGATAGTAAAAGTATCGGTCTTCTTTTTGCAGCAACAGTTTTTCAAATAGTGGGGGAGTAGGTTCTGTAATAGTCACAAAATGACCTTTCTCATTTGACTTCAGTTGTACCGATTTCCCATTCCTATCGTGCCACGCGACCGTTTTTAAGCCTTGCTCGGCTGACGTAAGGCGCGAAACGAGTGGTATAGTACCTAGATAAAGGATAAGAAAGAAAGTAAGCAGTAGGTAGAGCACGGTGCGCCCATGCGTACGTTCCTTCAATGGCTCTAGTCGAATTCGCTTCAGGCGGTGCATGTAGCTAGAATAGCATAACAGCACATCGTTCTTCGAAGTTGTATGTAGAGCTGATGTCAAAAGCGTTATATAATCGAAGAACATGAAGACAATACTCATAACCGGAGGTGCAGGTTTTATAGGCTCAAATCTTATCGAACAGCTTGTTAAGAATCCGGAAAACCGGGTTTTTTCGCTTGATGACTACTCGACTGGAAAGAAGGAGAATCATATTTCCGGCGCAACGTATATTGAGGGTAATACGATCGATATCGCCACGTTGGTTACGGTAAAACCGGACCTTGTCTATCATCTTGGCGAATACGCTCGAGTAGAACCAAGTTTTGAAGATATGCTGCTAGTGTGGAAATCAAATAAAGATGGCACGTTTGCCGTCCTTGAGTTTTGTCGTAAGCATGCATGCAAACTTGTGTATGCGGGATCAAGTACGAAGTTCGGCGATGGGGGACTTGGCAGAGATCAAAGCCCTTACGCGTGGAGTAAAGCTTCAAACACGGAGCTCGTGCAGAATTACGGAGCATGGTTCAATCTTAAGTACGCCATTACTTATTTTTATAATGTATACGGACCAAGAGAGCTTTCGGGTAAATATGGAACAGTAATCGAGATATTTCGCGAGGCGTGTGTTCGTGGAGAACCTTTGAATATCGTGACTCCAGGAACTCAAACTCGCATCTTTACTCACGTTGCTGATATTGTGAACGGTCTTATCTTAGTAGGCGAGAAGGGAATTGGTGACGGATACGGCTTGGGCGCGGAAGAAGCGTATACCATTCTCGAGGTAGCGAAAATGTTTGGAGGAGATTTGATCATGCTTCCGTCAAGACCAGGAAACCGTATGACTTCTTCGATAGATCTTTCTCGTTCTAAAGGTGAACTAGGTTGGGAGGCAAAAAAGAGCGTCAAGGATTATATTGAGAATTGCACTACTTCCCTCCAGTAAGAGCCTGTGTGTATAACTTTCTTTTCTAAAACAGGTATACTTAAACAACTTATTACTAATTTTTTACTGTGAAAAACAAACTTATAATCCTCATCGTACTTGTTGTTGTCGTCATATTTTTCGGCCAGTTTTTTGTTCCAGCAACATCTCCTGCGGAACAGGCTAAACTTGACGAGTCGGCTACGCAACAGACTTTCGATACGATTGAAGGAGATCAGGTCACTGAATAACTACTCGACCAACGAGAGTGTTGAACGTATTCTTTCCAAATCGCTTCCTATCTGTTTCCTCAGCAGGTTTTCATCGGTAAAGGTAACAAATGGGCGAATGAATTCCATACAGTATATGGTTAATGTCTGACCGTATAGATCGCCGGTAAAATCCAGGAGATGCGCCTCAATTTTTGGCGTTTTGTTTTTTGTTAAAGGGGTTACGACAACTCCCGCTCTATACTTGCGCGAGTCCGTACCTATTGTAGCGTATCCTGAGTACACTCCTTCGGGAATACTGACCGGTGGGTCTATAAGTTCCTCTCCGTCCAAATTTGCAGTAGGAAAACCGAGTACTCGTCCATACTGGCTTCCTCGTATGACGTGAGCAGTTACCGTATACATGACTTTTTTCATCTAGGAAAGAGTAGCATGCCCTCGATGATGCGTATACAATGGTTGGTATGACACACTTCACACTTGTTTTTTTGTTCACACTTTTGCTTCTTCCGGGACTTTTTATGGCATGTATCCCCATGCTCCCGGCTTTCTGGTATTTACTAGCCGGAGCATCAGTATTCGCTCTTATAGACGGCTTTTCACATCTGACATTGTCGAATCTCGGAATTCTTGCTTCACTTTTTACACTTTCGATACTAGTGGATTGGAGTGCTGGACTACTTGGCGCAAAGATGGGTGGAGCAGGATGGAAAAGCTTACTTTGGGGTACGCTCGGTTCCCTCATAGGTCTTTTCATAGTTCCGCCCTTTGGAGTCTTTGCCGGGCTTTTCATCGGTGTGCTCGTTAGCGAGCTGTGGCGAAAAAGGGATCAGCAAAAAGCGCTCCGGGCGGCCTCGGGAGCGCTTATAGGCTCATTGGTAGGAGTAACGATCAACGTAGCGCTTGCATGTATCTTTGTGATGTCCTTTGTGTTGCTTTCATTATCCTAAAAACAACAAAGAAAAGTTTACTTCTTGTGTGCGGGGGTAACTTGTACCGGGACGGTGCGGATAGCATTTATAATTTCAGCGTCATCGTCTGTAATTGAGTAAAGATTCAAATCAGACGAACTGATAGCTTGGTGCAGTTCAAGCATATTTTCTTTAATAAAGGTATTAAGTGGATCCCAGTAGTCCTTACCCACCATAAAAATTGGAACCTTGCGTATTTTTTGCGTCTGCACAAGCGTAACAATCTCGAAAAACTCATCAAGCGTCCCAAAACCTCCAGGAAAAAATATGTAGGCTTCAGCCGCAAACGAAAGAGCAACTTTTCGAGCGAAAAAATATGAAAAGTCCATAGAGGCTGTCGTGTACCTGTTTCCCGCCTGTTCCTGTGGGAGTCTAATGTTAAGGCCGACCGATTCACCACCAGCTTCGAATGCGCCTCGGTTTGCCGCCTCCATGATGCCGTTACTGCCACCTGTAAGTACGGTATACCCGAGCTCCTTTGCAATTTTACCAGCAAGTGATCGAGCTTTAATGTAGTGCTCGCTTGTTTCCGTGAAGCGGGCAGAACCAAAAAAAGTTACTGAGCGTGGATAGCTTTTCAAAAATTGAAAACCATCGGAAAATTCGTTGTCGATGCGAGAAATTCTCGATTTAATTTCCGCCTGTATTTCCTCTCTCGTAAGTGGTAGATTGTTAGTGCTATTAGTTTTGTGTGTAGTCATACGTGTATTCTAGCGAGTAACTTATGGGCTGGCAACTATAACCGCGTGGATATGTTTAGTATACAGAAAAAATTAGCGGGGAAGCTTGGTCGGGTCGGCCTTCTTAAAACCGGACATGGTAGTATCGAGACACCTGCGTTCGTGACCGTGGGAACTAAAGCAACCGTTAAGGCGCTCACCCCTCGCCAAGTTAAAGAAACAGGATCACAGGTTGTTCTTTCGAATACGTATCATCTGTATCTAGAACCAGGCGAGAAAATAATCAAACAAGGAGGAGGTCTAGGAAAGTTCATGGGTTGGGACGGACCAACTATGACCGATTCGGGAGGTTTTCAGGTATTTTCTCTTGGAGGAAAAGGGTCATCAAAAATCGCATCCTCAAAACAACATTCTAATATTTTGCAGAATGTCAGAATGTTTCCGGGTGAAGAACAGACAGCACCGCTCGTAAAGATAGACGAGGATGGCGTTACCTTTAAATCGTACAAAGATGGGAGTGCACATCGATTTACACCTGAACGTTCAATTGAAATTCAGCATGCAATTGGGGCGGATATTATTTTTGCATTCGATGAGTGTACCTCACCACACGCTGGAAAGGAGTACCAGAGGGAGGCAATGGATAGGACACACCGTTGGGCAGGACGATGCTTGAAGCGTCACCAACAACTCACAACAGACAACCAACAGCCAAAACCGATGCTTTTCGGGATTGTGCAAGGAGGAAGGTTCCAAAATTTGAGGAAGGAAAGTGCTCGTACTATTGGAGAAATGGATTTTGACGGCTTTGGTATCGGAGGTTCATTCGATAAAGAAGATATGGGAAATGCGGTGCGATGGGTAAATGAACTTCTTCCCGAGGAAAAACCACGACATCTTCTTGGTATCGGTGAGCCGACTGATCTCTTTGAGGCGGTTGAAAACGGATGCGACTTGTTTGATTGTGTCGCACCAACAAGGCAGGCAAGAACGGGTTCGCTCTATACCAAACATGGGCGGTTTAATATTGAAAATGCCCAATACAGGAATGATTTCGCGCCTCTTGAAGAGGGTTGCGGGTGCTATACATGCCTACATTTTACAAGAGCGTATCTCGCACATCTGTTCCACTCTGGAGAGATTTTGGCGAACACACTAGCCTCAATTCACAACGTCTATTTCATCGTACAGTTGGTAAAAAAAATGCGACAAGGGATTCTTGAAGAGACATTTTTCGAGCATAAAAGAGAGTTTCTGGATTCGTACAAAAAATAATGGCACCGAGCGGAAGGCTCGGTGCCGAAGCAGGGCAGTGCTATTGCATTCCCCTGATAACGTCGCGAAAGGTTTGGAGGTTGGGCCCCAGTAGCCCTTGGAGAATCTTCAGGTGCTTGACGATGATCAAGATGCTGGTGAGGGGGTTTCCCCCCTCCGTTTCGTCAGGTTTATTGCCAGGAAGGACCTGCGGAGTTTTGTTGTCCTTGACCGCCACCAGCGCCCACTGGCGACGCACCTCTACGTGTTCACCTGGCTGAAGGATTCCACTCGGCAGCTTTTCTTCCATCTTTGAGCGGAAGAGACGAAAGGTGACCACACCGTACTCCCGCAACTCATCCAATGCTCTGTCATAGTCAGGGTTTCCGTCAGGACTTAGTGTGTCGGCGACACTTACGAGTTCGCGGCGTAACGAGAAAAGGCTCCGTGCAACTTCCGAATCGAGGGTTAGATCGAGCACGCGGTCGCTAGGACCAACCGGCTGAACCGGGTGATGCACTGGTCCAGCAATTTTTTTGCCCTGCATGGAGACAAGAAAATTTGCCAAAAACCATTTTGCCATTGAGTCCGAGACCGAGCGATCGGCGTCGGATTTTTCCGTGGGGGGAGGGGATGTCTTCTTCTTCATAGTATGATGCTTTCTGTCCGCTCGGATTTGTTTGTGAAAAGGCAACTTAAAGATAGAATTCGAATTTTCTTGTATACTGGCGCGATGAAAAAAGAAACAAAGGTGAGCATATTTCTCAGAGCGAACGCGTATTAATAGAGTCGCTTCTGAACCGCGGTGTTTCTCAAAAAGAAATAGCCGGGGAAATCG
>CALRDB010000005.1 GCA_943354745.1 Candidatus Nomurabacteria bacterium
GGCATTATCAAAAAAGTTTCTTTGCCGTCCGAGTGGAAAGAATTCATGCTCGCTGAACTAGAAAAGGAACAAGCGAGCAGTTTCCAATCTGACGCCCTTTTCGTTCAAAATCTGAAAAATCAAATCAAAAGTGTTGAGGAGACGCTAGATAGGCTTCTTGACGCTCATTTGGACAGCACAATTACGAGCGAGGAGTATTTAGGCAAGAAGCAAAAGCTCCTCAACCAAAAAATTGATTTTTCAGAGAAATTGAAGGATTTTGAACGAAAAGGCAATCGCTGGCTCGAACTTTCTCGTCAATTCATTTTAGACAGTAACCAAGCCCTAATTATCGCTTCTGAAGAAAATCTCGAAGCCAAAAGAGATTTTCTTAAAAAGATTGGCTCGAACCCCCGCCTCGCGTCCCGCTCGCTCTTTTTGGATTTCAAAAACCCTTGGCGAATTCTGGCGGAAACTCCAGTCGCGTCGCTTTGCGACGCTCCGCATTTTGGCGAAAACGGTGATTCTATTTCTTGGCTGGGGGACAGGGAATCGAACCCCAATTAAAGGCTTCAAAGGCCTCTGTCCTACCGTTAGACGATCCCCCAATATGCAATTGACGCTACAAATGTACAACAAAAACCTCATCCCCACAATATTTTAGGCACTCCCCCTACCATCTATATAGGCTAATTCGTACGAATTAGCCTATAAGGCGTAAGGCTGTCGTACGCGGTCACTTCAGAGAAGCGAGAGAACATGGTCAAGAGCTGGATGCTTCCTTCCTGCAAGAAAATAGTAGACTTCAATTGACTGTTGCCGCTTCTCCAGCACACCCGCAGTGAACAAAACCGATAAGTGACGAGAAGTTGAGCGAAACGAAAGATTGATAGCCTCTGAAAGTTCCGTCACACTGGCCTCTTTATTTTTCTTTAAAAAGTGAACGATCGCCAACCTTCTCTTATTCGCAAGTGCTCTTAATATCTTTTCAAGCTCTTTCATATTCGCCTAATCATACCACTCCATAGGCTAATTCGTACGAATTAGCCTATGGAGTGGGTAGCATGTTAGTTTGTACCAGAGCAAAAAACTAATGAGCATCTGTTGCGAAACGATTCACTGCAAATAACGTTCTTGTACACTTAGACCGTCAGCTTTATGATCGCAAGTTCAAGCGGAAGATGCGAAAGCGCTGCGTAACCGATGAGGTCGTAGACATTGAGGAATTCAAGAAGTACCGCCGAGGTGATACGAGAGTCTTTCGTTACAGAAAGTTTTTTCAAAAAATCGAAATCTTCCGCCGACACTTCGTTCTGTATCCCCTTTTCCATATCAGGAGCATTGCGGAGAAGAAGCACAAACCGAAGTTTTGCCAGTAAGAGTTTCGCAAACACTTTGATATCGATATTTTGCTCCACGGCCTTCCCTATCGCGATTAAGCCAGCTGAAGTATCCTTCTTTTCTAGTGCCTCGATAACTTCGTTGACAAGTGTCCCTTTTGGTGATCCCGTAATCTTCTCTACTTCAGCCAATGTTATTTTTTTATCCGAAGAAGACCCCATCGCTTTCTGTAATATTCCATGGGCATCTCTATATGAGCCATCAGCGAGAAGCGCGATCAGTTCTGCCGCTGGAGATTCGATAGTAAAACCTTCCTTCTTCGAAATACGCTCCGCCGCCTCCTTTAGAATTTTCTGCGAGGGACGTTTAAAGGTAAAGGTTTGACAGCGGGAAATAATGGTGTCCGGAACCTTTTCAAGCTCTGTAGTGGCCAAAATAAAGATGACATGTGCGGGTGGTTCCTCAAGAGTCTTCAGGAGCGCGTTAAACGCTTCCTTCGTCAGCATGTGCACTTCATCAATAATATAGACTTTGTACTTTGACTCAAAGGGTGTTGCGGTCACTCCTTCTCGTAGTAGGCGAATATCGTCAATACCACGGTTTGATGCGGCATCTATTTCATAGAGATCGGAGTCGGTAGTACCAAGCGCTTTGGCGAGAATGCGCGCCACAGAGGTCTTGCCCGTGCCGCGCGAGCCAGAAAAAAGATAGGCATGAGAAACGCGATCAAGTTTTATAGCTCCCTCCAGAGCCTCCACTACATGGTTCTGTCCAAGCACATCTTTAAAAATTTGTGGTCTGTATTTTCTATACAGCACATTACTATCGTGATCGTTTGACATAGGAATAGTATAACGAATTGTTTAAGAAAAAACGAGGAAAAAAAGGCACGCCGGTTATCCAGCGTGCGTGAAGCGCGAGGCGCTATCAGAGAATAGTCGCCGCAAGTTTAACGAGAGCCTCTCGAGCCTCGGGAATATCTACCCCCAAGAGGACAAGGTGAGGTCGAATGAGATCTGACCGACATTGTAAAAATTCACTTTTGCAGACACTGGAGCAGAAGGTAAAGGTTTTCGCAATCCACACGGCCTCATCAGTGTGGAACATCCGGGAACAATTGGGATTATCGCACTTTGAGATTGACATGAGGAAAGGGTGTGCAGGTTGTTGTTTCAGTGAGTATGGGTGCCGATGTAATGCTACGGTAGTTTTAAAAATGTGCAAATAACTACACTGTGGATAACTTTTAGTATACATCGCATGAAACTAAACTAAAAGGCACATAACCATACTTCCAAAAAAAGCAAAAGAAAACAGAGGACGTTCGGTGTTGGTCGTGAAAGTAAGACCCGAACGCCCCCTGTTTAAGCTAACCGAATTGACTGGGAAATCTCATATTCCCTTCCTTTCTGGTAGCGTCCACAAGAGAACGAGCGTTACATAACAAAGTTGGTTTTGTTATGCTGAGTGCGCCTAGGAGAAAGCGACGAGGTGGGAACAATCGTCTCTTTTTTGCTACCTTCGAGAGTATAGCAGGTGCCTGCAAAATTTCAACTTGATGCAAGCGGTGTGACGATATGACCAACCTCTGTTGCCGATTCGGTTTCCATGAGTTTGACTCGGAGATCCTTTGCTCCTTCAAACCCTTCAACATACGCCTTAAAATGCTTCTTCATAATCGCGAAGTTTTTGTGCTCACCAAGCAGATCCTCGAACAGTTTTGTATGCTCCACCAGAACTTCCAACCTTTTTTTTACATCATACATCTTAAATTCTGAGTCTCCTCTTTGCCGAGCAAAAAGAAATGGATTACCGAAAATGGCGCGACCGAGCATGACGCCGTCCGCACCGGTTTCTCTTACTTTTTGGCGTGCGTCGGCAAGGTCCTTTACGTCACCGTTGCCGAGAATTAGTGTTCCACTCTTGAGTTCGTCCCGAATCTCCACTGCACGCTTGACCCGTTCCCACCTTGCGGGAACCTTCGACATCTCCTTTCGTGTGCGTGCATGAATCGTAATCGCGACCGGTTTTTCCACTAAGAGTTCAGGTAACCACTCCTCCAAAATATCCTTGTTGTATCCGAGACGCGTCTTAATGGATACCGGTAGGCCTGACCCCTCCCTCGCAGCCCGAATAAGCTCTTTCGCCAGCCGTGGATTTTTTATGAGGCACGCTCCCGCACCCGACTTCTCAATGGAGCGGTCTGGACAGCCCATGTTAATGTCGAGTCCGTCGAACCCAAGCTCTTTGACCAGCTTTGCCGCTTCAAACATTTTTTCCGGATTACCGGAGAAGAGCTGCGCCACGATAGGCCGCTCGCTTTCTGAGTACATTAAATCCACGAGAAGATTTTTCTGTCCCACGCTCATGAGGCCGTCCGCCGATGTAAATTCAGTGAACATAACGTCTGGTTTGCCGTATTTGGCAATGATACGCCTAAAAGCCGCGTCGGTTACATTGGCCATCGGCGCCAACACCATTATTGGCTTCCTTAGTTTTCCCCAAAATCCCATTTCCATATCACGCTACTGTAGCATTTTTCCCAAATATTGACAAAATGCTCTTTTCATTCTATTGTTATCTCGGCTTTCCATACATTCTGGAAAGATAGATCAACCTAGAAAAATCATCAGATTCTATGAAAATTAACAGTCCTTTGATTGTCTCGCTCCTTATTGTGCAGTTGCTAGTTACCATTGTCTCTCAAGTCGACCTCCGACAAAAGATGGGGGAAACTGAGACACACCTCAAGATGTCGGTTATCCAAAACGGTTTCCAAAACAGCATGGATAGCGAGAAAATTCGGCGACTCGGAGGAACGCTTGTCGCTAAACAAACAGGTAGCGTCATGTACTTTAGAGCGATGACAAACCCCGGGCCTGGTGGTGGGGAACGAGTACCCGTGCCTATTGTCTCCATGACCAACGTCATGACGGCCATTCTGCAGACAACAAAACGGATGGGACCGAATTACGTCCCGCTGGCGGTTACTCCAGAGTACGGCTTCTACGACGGGGAATGGGCGCTTATGGGCGCTATAGTGACCTTAAACGCTCCCTAAGTAAAATTGTGCGGGGTTGGACTTCTTCCAGCCCCGTTTTTTTATGTAAGCTCCGCACCAGTCAGCTCCACCTTTGACCCTGCCCCGATTTCCCCACGAAGCATTTTCTCAGCAATTACCTGCTCCACCTTCTCCTGAATCGCGCGGTTCATCGGGCGGGCGCCGAACTTCGGGTCCTGTCCGACAGATACAAGGTAGTCGAGTAGCGCGTCGGTGATGACAAACTCCAATCCTTTTTCCTTCAAACGAACTGCTAATTTCTTGAGTTGGAGCCTCGCAATGGTTCGTACATCCTGCTTCGTAAGCGAATGAAAGAGGACAACACCGTCAAACCGGTTGAGTAGTTCTGGCTTGAAGATGGCGCGATTAATAATTTCCGTTAAAACAATATCCTTACTGAGTTCTTTACCCTCTTGTTCCGCTTTCCAAATTACATCACTTCCAGCATTTGATGTAGCGATAACGATAAGATTTCGAGCGTTGACTCTCTTCCCTACTACATCGGTGAAAAACCCTTCATCAAGTATTTGAAGAAACAGATCGTGTACCTGCTTGTTTGTTTTCTCAAACTCATCGAGAAGGAGGACTCCATAGGGATGTTCCCGAAGAAGCGATGCTAGGATTCCAGGCCTACCACTCTCGAAAGTACCAATAAGACGCGGGAGAGCATCTTCGCTTTGGTATTCAGACATATCAAGGCGTATTACTGACTTCTCATCACCAAAGAAAACTTGTGCCAGGGCTTTTGTCGTCTCCGTCTTCCCTACGCCGGTAGGCCCAAGGAAAAGAAAAGATCCCATCGGACGGTTTGGTGAGCTGATACCCGAACGTGCACGGCGAAGCGCACCAGAAATAGCCTTAACGGCTTCGTCCTGCCCAACAATGCGCTCATGGAGCGTCTCTTCAAGCTTGAGGAGTTTAGTGCGTTCCTCTCCCTTCGCCTCCGAGACAGCAATACCCGTCTTCTCAGAAATCAGCTCAAGAACATCTTCCCTCACAATGACACTTTTTCCAGAAGCCTTGATTTTAGGGACAAGCTCAAGTAAGAGATCTATTGCTTTATCCGGCATAATTCCTTCAAAGAAATATCGCTCGGCGCTTTCGGTAACGGTACGCAAAGCTGGATAGGTAAAAAAGACGCGACTCTTCACTTCAGAGCGTAACGCTTCATCTTCCACAAGCGGTATTGATCCGGACACGCCCGCCCCTGTTATCAGCACGTGCTCGAAGCGTTCACGGATCTTGGGGTTCCCCTCAAACACCTGGCGAAAGGCCCCGAGCTCTACGATGGCTACAATTTGAATGCTGGCTACGGTGAGAAAAGGATCAAGTAAAGCAAGAACATCGGAATTGAGTAGTTTCGCTTCTTGATAAAATTTCTCAAAATTATCAAAGATAAAAATAATGTTCCCTGCTCGAGCCGTTTCGGAAAGAAGTCGCACAAGCTCTGTTTCAAACAGGGCTTTCTCTTTCATGGCGGTAAGGAAGGGAACGCCGTCAAAAATATACATCTGCTTGTGCGCGAGTGGGGGGAGCACCACACCTGAGTTAATCTTACGAGCAAGCCGTGCAAGTGGTGCAAGTTTTGGTACACCCTCTTCACCTACTAAAAGTACGTTCGACTCTCTTCCTCTTGAAAGAACACGCTCTATTTCCACTGCTTCACTCTTCCCAAACGTACCTTTACTTGAAGAGAATCCTGGATGGAGCATGAGTGGGATTGCGTAACGTCGAAGTAACGGTATCTCACCATAGGCCCAATCCTTACCTATACCAGGGATTCGACCGAGAGTATCCTTACTCCACCAGCGAAGGTACTCTTTATACTCTTCTTCCATTCGGGAAACCCAGTCAGCAGCACCGGTAAAATCGGCGGCGTCTAATTTCTTCAAAGCAAGAAAATGTTGCAACCCCTCATCAAAAGAGAAAAGTGCTTTTGCTAGTTGTTCGAGACCAACCGCTCTTCCTTCGTCTTGCACCAGGTGAAATGTATGTGTGGATGGAACTCGGCTCTGAAGAAAGGTCGAAAGATCCGCGTTAGTAAGCCCTAATCGCATTGCGGTGATCCTGCCACACCGAGAGGAAAAAAAATCGACTATCGGTTCGTTATAGCCCCTTAGCACCACCTCGGCAACCTCAAAACGAATTGGTGGAACAACCATGCCAACTTCGGGCAACACGCTATCACTGTCCTTAAAATAGAAGGAGGCAAAAAAAGCATACCCTAGAGCTGCAATAGCCCAAAGTCCACAGACAAGATATAAAACCGATCTAATGAACGGGGAAAAAGTAGCAGCAAAATCAGAGCCTCCTGGAAATAGGTTGGTTAGAAACGATACTGACGGAAAAATGGAGACCCCGACCCACGCAAGAAAAAAGAGCATGGTAAGTATTCGGAGACATTTTTCAAGAGTGTGGACGTGCGTACCCGATATCAGTTTTTCAATTCTGAGCGCCCCTTGATACACACTCGCCTCTCTTTGTAGCGATTGGTAATCCATAATTTAAAACTTAAGTAGCCCCATGACACCTCTTACGAGGAGTACGCCAATAACGAAGGGGAGGGTGGGCCACAGAAGTAGAAAAAGTACAAAAAACACGGTAAAGAAGAAGAGTGTGATTACTCCAAGAAGAATGATGAAGAGTCGAGCAACGAAACCGACACCTCGTAGCATGATATTCATAATGAACCCCCCCAGCATCGCTTCTCCACCCTTACCTCCGCGGTCGTGCATTCTGTGTAATGGAGAAAAGAGTGTGGAGAGAAAAAGTCTGATTGAGAAAAAATGGGACAAAAACCAGAAAAAATTCCGATACAATCGAAAAAGGTCCACCCAGGCAGTAGTGTAGTGCCAGAAAAAATATGCCAAGGGTAATTGAAAAAATATCATACCTAGTTGAGAAAATACGAATCGCTACCGCGGCTTAAAATAAATCTTATTTCCATACCGCAGGTCAATGTAGTCAACCACCGGTACACCCTGCTTTTGAGGAAGAAGATCACGTTCACCTATAAGTGCCTTCAATTTAACCAACACACGATCATATTCTCCCTCCCGTAGTAAAAGTCTAGTCCCGTCTTTCAGAACAACCTCAAGCTCTTGTTGTTCCTTCTGTACTACTTTTTCTGGGTTGAGTCCCGCCTCTTCAAGATTTTTAAGAAACCGCAGAAGAGACGTCAGTTTTTCCTCGGTCATTATGTGAGTACCAAGTAAAGGGGTAGAGGCTTCCCTCTCGAGACGATAGTACAAGGGCTCAGTTGGAGCTTCAGCCCTTGTAAATGCAAAACCTGTTCCGTCTATAAGGAAACAATCTTGAACCGTGGCACAGAACATAGCCTTTGGTTCACGCTCATGAACCGCAACATGGAGGAGACTCAGGCTCCGAAGCGAAACCGAGACTCCAGAAAAAGTTGGGAAACTTTTCAAAAGTGACTCCTTTAGTGCTCTATTGGGATAGAAAAGTGTATGTGATTTTGGTATAACACCAAGGTAAAATCCTGAAATAGTAGTTTGCACTGACGTACGTATTTCATCCTCCGGCACCCTACCGTAACCACTTATTTCGATTGTTGTAATACGAAATTCAGGACGAGAAAGAGCATACAAGATTCCTCCAACAACGAGAACAGAAAAGGAGAGCAGCAGAAGAACTTTCTTTCCTTGCCTCTGACGAGCTTTTTCTGCGAGACGTGGAGAACGAAGTATTTTCTTTCGAGCCATAAATAAACACCGAATCTTGTATCTTACTATCTAAAAATGAAGAACGTAGGAAACTCTCCTCCCTATTTACTTAGTCCCGTGATTCTTTCTACATTCGAGCTTTGATCTGCAACACTCGCAACTCAAGACACAGGCTTAATCGTTTCTTTCCCCATATACTTCCGAAGGACTTCGGGAATAACAATGGAACCATCTGCTTGCTGATTATGTTCAAGTAGCGGAACAAGAATGCGAGGAGTGGCGAGCGCTGTGTTGTTGAGCGAATGCGCGAAACGCATCTTACCCTCGGCGTCTTTATATCGAATATTGAGTCGTCTTGTCTGAAAGTCATGAAAATAGGAAGATGAATGCGTCTCTCGGTAAGCTCTCTCCGTAGGAACCCAGGTTTCAATATCATATTTTTTGACCTGTCCGAGTCCTAAGTCAGCTCCGCAATTAATCACCACATGGTAGGGTAGGTTAAGCGCCTGCAAAAGATCCTCAGCGTTACGAGTAAGCTCTTCATGGAAACCAACAGAGACTTCATGACTTGCTTCGCACAAAACCACTTGTTCAAGTTTAAAAAACTCGTGCACACGAATCAGTCCTTTGGTATCTTTCCCATGACTGCCTGCCTCGCGACGAAAGCACGGGGAAAAAGCAAGAATCTTTTTCGGTAACTCTTCCTTTTTCATAATGGTCTCCGCGAAATACGACATCGTAGCAACCTCTGCCGTTCCCGCAAGATAGTCGCCATCCTGCGTCTTGTAGAGATCATCCTCCCCTTGTGGGAGGTAGCCGGTACCAAGTAACGTCTGCCGGCGGACGAGAGAAGGAACCATCATGAGAGTAAAGCCCTTCTTGATAAAGTGTTCGATAGTACATTGATACAAGGCGAAGGCGAGAAGTGCGCCCTCATTCTTTAAAAAATATCCGCGAAACCCTGCGACATCTCCACCTCGTACAAAGTCTGCAAGATCGCAACTTTCCGAGAGCTCCATATGAGTCTTAGGGACAAAAGAAAAGTCAGGGCGTGTCCCCCATTCCCGCACTTCTACGTTATCTTTATCACTCTCGCCATGCGGAACGGACATGTCAGGAATATTAGGGACCTGCAACATAAATCCATGCCACTTTTGCATGATTTCTTTAAGCTTTCCTTCTTGCTCTTCAAGACCGGCTTTTTGGGTCCGGAGCTCCTCTACAAGAAGCTGGCGTCTTTCGGGAATGACCGTATGCGCAACCTGCGCGCTCTTCAGATTATGTTCTGAACGTTTCTGCTCTACGATAAGCAGAAGGGCACGTCGTTCGTCGTCGAGTTTCAACAGTTCATCAACGTTAAAATTGACTCGCTTTTTCTCAGCCGCAAGCGCGATGAGCTCTTTATTCTCTCTAATGAATTTGATGTCTAGCATACGAAAATGCGAATTAGGCGAATATACGAATGGTTACGAATCAGAAACTTCCCTTCAATCATTCCACAACTGAGCAGTAGCGGAGTAGTCGTAGACTGAGGGGGAATCCAGCTCATTGTCCCAGTAGTATAGCAAGGGTGGTACAATAATTATACTATGACTGTTGATATAAAAGAACTTCAACCGAAGTACTTCCCGAAACGTGTGAAGGAAATCACTGACCCGCCGAAGAAGCTGTACGTGCAGGGAACATTACCTTCCGAAGACCACAAATGGCTTGCAGTGGTTGGTTCGCGTAAATATACGAATTATGGGAAGGAAGTCTGTGAGAAACTGATTGAAGGTCTCGCCGGATATCCGATTGTGATTGTCTCAGGCCTTGCCCTCGGCATTGACGCGATAGCACACCGCGCGGGGTTGGAAGCAAAGCTCCCCTGCGTCGCGGTACCCGGCTCCGGTCTCGACCCGAAGGTGCTTTACCCTTCTACTAATAGACGACTTGCTGACGAGATACTTAAGGCCGGAGGAGCACTGTTATCGGAATTCGAGCCGGATTTCCGCGCCACCGCGTGGGGCTTCCTTCAGCGAAACCGTATCATGGCCGGCCTTTCCGATGCTGTCTTAGTGATAGAGGCGGAACAACGCTCCGGCTCACTCGTGACGTCAAAATTCGCTACGGAATACAATCGTGACGTACTTACGGTTCCCGGCTCGATTTTCTCTTCTTCCTCTACCGGACCGCACATGCTTATCAAGCTTGGCGCGACACCAATCACCTCCGCCGCCGACCTTCTCGAAGCACTCGGATTTTCCGCCGAAGGCGGATCCGCCTTCGGCGGAAAACAACGCGACTACTCCGACTGCACGTCTGAAGAGAAAAAAGTTATCGAACTCCTCCAAAGTCCCCTTTCGCGAGATGACCTTATAGATGCCCTCGATATTCCCATAAACCAAGCCAACGCGCTTCTTTCGTTTATGGAACTCAAAAGCCTTATCAAGGAATCTGCAGGAGAAATCCATCTAAGTTGAAGGATGCGCATACATTCTCCGACTTTGCTTCCAAATTGTTGTTATTTTTCCCATATGGGTAAAATAACAGTAAAGTAAATCTACTTAGATAGTCTGAAAAATTTGAGCAGCATATCTTCATCAAACAAGGATTCGGCCACGGCAAAATTGACGAATTTTGCCACGCCAAAAAAATCTGCAACAAAGAGAATCTCGGCTTCACATCGGTACGGATACACCCAAAGACTCTTCTGAAGCGGATACATGCCTAGTTCGTCCGCCGTATTTCGAAATGCCATACGCGCCGCGTTGAACTTTACCGGCATATCGTAAAAGAGGAGGCGCCATTTCTTATCCCATACGGGCATTAGAGGGAGTTTGATGGTTTCCAGAGAGAGTCTGCGGGCATGTTTCATTCCCTTCTTAGTTATGCATACTTCTGCGGTTGCGTTTGGATAACGCTTGATTGAGAGGTATTTACTTCTGTCTAAAAGAGTAAGCGCATAACTCACGTCCCTTCCGGAAAGGGAGCGTTTTGTATACGGCTTCAGTAGTTGAACAATATTGGGTGCCATTGCGCCGATACACACAATCGGCGCCAGTGCGGCGAGCGCCAAGATAATCTGGGTCGCAGTTGCAGCAGGAGTATCAGATTCTAAAAATTTCTTCGCTGACGAGTACGCGTGCTTTGCCAATTCCACGGCGGTCATCCCAGTTATTACTGCTTTTTTACTCATATGAAGGAAATAACATTACAGTGGTGGAATGATTGTAACATAGGTACGCAGCGTGTGTGTGAAGTGCAAAAGAGGACGGCAATTTGCACATATTTTTTCTTTCATGTAATACTTAACCCGATGTCATACAAACTACTCATCGTTGAGTCTCCGTCCAAAGCGAAGACAATTGGAAAATATTTAGGTAGCGAGTACGCGGTGAAAGCGTCCGTCGGACACGTCCGAGACCTTCCGAAAAACCAAAAAGCTGCTCTCGATATTGAGGGCGGATTTATTCCGCATTACGAAATCGTAAAGAAAAAAGAAGAAGTGGTGGAGGAGATTTCCGCGGCCGCCAGAAAAGCTTCCGAGATTATCCTTGCAACCGACCCCGACCGTGAAGGAGAGGCTATCGCATGGCACTTGGCCGAGATATTGAAGGATAAACTGGGAAAATCCCTTCCACCGATAAAGAGAGCGGTCTATCACGAAATTACCAAGGAGGCTGTGGAGGAGGCACTTACGCATCCGCGAGATATAGACCAGAATCTCCGCCGTGCGCAGGAGGCGCGGCGCGTACTTGACCGCCTTGTGGGCTACGACCTTTCCGGCATTATTTGGAAGAAAGTGCGCTACGGGCTTTCCGCCGGACGAGTTCAATCCCCCGCTCTTCGTATTATCGCCGAACGCGAGCGAGAAATTCTGGCATTCAAACCTGAAACCTTTTGGGTGATAACTGCTGACACAGAAACTGCAAAAAAGGCAAAACTGCTTTTGAGTTGCAGTGAAGAGCCACGTGAGAAAAAAGTGGTCGACTATATCCTGGATGCGGGAAACAAAGGTGACTGGAGCGTCACGGACGTGACGGAGACAAGTGTGAAGCGCTCGCCCAAAGCCCCGTTTATTACCTCGACATTACAGCAGACCGCCTCAACACGGCTCGGGTTTTCTCCCGGGAGGACTATGGGAGTAGCGCAGAAGCTTTACGAGGCGGGTCTTATCACCTATCACCGTACCGACTCGACCAACCTTGCGGAATCAGCAAAGAAGCAAATCGCGGAAACCATTGAAAGGAAATTCGGGAAACAGTTTGTGTCTTTGCGGGTCTATGGGGGTAAGGTAAAGAACGCACAGGAGGCGCATGAGGCGATTCGCCCAACGCATTTTGAAAAGGAAAACGGCGGAAGTAATCCCGACCAAAAACGGCTCTATGACCTGATTTGGAAGCGAACGATATCTTCCCAAATGCCCGACGCCGAAATGCTTCGCACTAAAATTAGTGCGAATATTTCGAAGGGACCTATTCCGGATTTTTCCGCGAACGGTGTTCGTCTTACTTACGACGGCTGGCTTAAGGCCGACCCCGAGGCTCGCGGAGAAGATGTGGAACTTCCCAAAGTTGCAACGGGCGATTCGCTCAAACTGATTGAACTTAAAACCGAGGAAAAGCAAACTCAGCCACTCCCGCGCTATAGCGAAGCAGGCCTGATCAAGGAACTTGAAAAACGTGGCATCGGACGCCCGTCAACCTATGCGTCCATCATGGAGACCCTCGTGGACCGCGAGTACGTCACACGCGAAAATCGTTCACTAAAGCCGACCGATACCGGAATGGTGGTGAGTGGTTTTCTCGAGGAACACCTTCCTTCGTATATTAGCGATACATTTACTGCTGAAATGGAAGACAAGCTCGACGAAATTGCCATTGGAACTCGAGAGTACGAGAAGACTCTTAAAGATTTCTATACCCCGTTCCACAAGGACGTAAAGTCTAAGGAGAAGTTAGATAAGGCAACGACTCTTGGCGAGGCTCCAAAGGAATTCAAGTGTCCTGTGTGCAAAGGCGATATGGTCTGGAAGCTTGGTCGCGGTGGCAAATTCCTCTCGTGCGCTAAGTTCCCCGACTGTATTGGGGCGCTTACCGCCGACGGCACGGAAATCAAACCCGATGAGCCGATTGGCGTGTATCCGCCAACCGGAGAGAACATCTATCTCCTTAACGGACGATTCGGCTTTTACGTACAGGTGGGTCAAACTGAAAAAGGGGGAAAGGGTAAGAAAAGGGGTAAAGGGGAAAAGAAAAAAGATGTTCCCAAACTTCATCGCGCCAGTGTGCCCCGAACATTCGATGTTTCAAAATTGACGATTGCTGACGCACTGAAGTTTCTCTCTCTTCCTCGCATCCTCGGAACTCACCCAACCAGCGGAAAGGAAATTAAGGCGAGCATGGGGCGATTTGGTCCTTACGTCGTACACGATGGAAACTTTCGATCGGTAAAAGTGCCTGATGATGTCTACACCATCGAGCTTCCCCGCGCGCTTGAACTCTTAGCTCAAGAGAAGAAACCGCGCGGATTTCGAAAGAAAAAGGCGGACTAATCGCCCTAGAAGCAAGCATAAAAAGAGGAAAGTAGCATCACAACAATTCATGCTATATAGTTGAAGGTGGAACAAAAATGTAGGCGTTGTGCTTATCTTTTGATTGTTCCTTCACAACAACATTAATACCGGAGGTGCTATGAAGGGGAAAAAGAAGCCGGAGCACCTGAAAAGGGTGCTCATAGGTCGATTTGTAAAGCAGATCGGAATGGGTCGGCGACGGACAGATATTAAAATTAAGTGGGTTTCAAGTCTTGGTGAAATTGCCGGGAAAGAGGCCACCTCAAGTAAAAGCAGTCAAGTAGTTGGCCTACACGCAACATTTAATGACGGCCACGTTGACGATCGAACAATCTGTCTTCGTTATGGATCTGACAAACCTTTGTTGCGACTTCGTCCTGAGCTGACTCTCGCTGATGCAATGGGGGTTACGCGCATTATGGGCGCTCTTCGCGAACGATTGAAGGCAAGATATGGAAGCGACGCTTTACGGGTTCCTTCTCCATCGCACCACTGGATTGTCTTAAAGAGTGGGAAGCTGCATAAACTTCCACAACCGGAGGAATGGGACTGTACAGCATCTATACGACCATTTGTCTTAGATCTAAACAGCTATCTCTCTTGTCTAAAGAAGCGGCAAAGTAATACAGAGCCGGAAGCGACTGATGCTACAACAATGCAAGCCCTTGCGGAGCTTCTCTCCATTATCCACGTAAAACCTAACGTGGAAGACGTTGAGCGAAAACCGCCGTACAGGGAGTGTGTAAGCTACATACTCTCACGAATTGGTGGATGGCATAACCTTTCACTTGGGGCGCATAGCATACTTGCCCCAGCTGAAGCCCGAGGATTACACAGCCTCATCTGTGATACCCTCCATGAAAATACTGGCACCTCAGACCGATTGCGAGAGGTGTGGGGTGATATGCATTTCGGAAATCTACTCTGTGATAATAACAGGCGATTTATACCTATCGACCCCCGCGTCCGGGGAGGCTTTCCTCAAGTAGGAGACGCGGGGCTAGATGTAGGCTTTCTCCTCACTGACCTCTGGTGGTTCTATCGTGTCTTCGATAACTCGGTCTTTCGATACCTCGCACATCTGCTCCTTGAGGCATACGAAAAGGCAACGGGAGATACCAAGATTCGTTTTATGGCGGCACAATGGGGTGTTCCCTATCGTACCGCAATGAGACTCAAGTCGGAGTATGTGAAAGAAGGCGAATTGGCGAAAGCACGCCCCTTCATCCAAGACATGCAGACTTGGATGTCAAACCGATGTGTTGATGTTACCTTGTGATGTAGTTGCCGTTGCCGCCACCTTTCGAGGAGGCGGCTTTTTTCACTGACAAGGATCATCGGAAGGACTTCTGAGTTTTTACGGGAGACCTATGAATGTTGTTTTTTTCTGTTATCCTCGCGACGCAGCAATAGTGAAGTAGTCGTAGACTAAGGCACGGATCTAGAATATCGCTCATTTTCACGGCATGGATTCCCGCATTCGCTGGAATGACAACCGAGAATGAGTCTTTGTGTAAGTCCTATTATGACTTCCTACTTACCCGCCATAGCTTTGGCAAGCAAGGCTGAGACAAAATATAAAGGTTTAATAACTCTTTTATTGACAATGTCACACTCTTCTCTACACTGAACTCATGCGAAGTCTACAGGAGATATTGACAGTAACACGTTTTCTAACTGAAGAGAAAAAGTCCTTAATCGAAAAGGCTTACATTTTTGTAGTGGAACTACATAAGGAACAGTTACGGCACTATTCCACCGAATCTATTACGAAACATGCGACCAGAGTAGCGTTTATTCTTGCCGAGCTTGGAATGCCCACCGAAATGATCATTGCGGGACTACTGCATCATGCAATTCGCGAAGGGTTAGTCTCCACACAGACAATTTCAAAGCAATTTGGAACAACCGTCAGTCTTTTGCTCGAAGGAACGATGAGACTTCGAGATATTCGATACCAAGGTGAAATAAGCCACCTTGAAAGCCTGCGTAAACTATTTGTCGCATCTGCTAAGGATATGCGCATCCTCGTATTGAAGCTCGCGGATCGCCTTGATACGATGAGATCATTACAGTTCGCCAAGGAGCACCAGCTTCGAATCGCCCAAGAAACGATGGAAATATACGCGCCACTTGCACGCCGTCTGGGATTACTTCGAATGAGCCGCGAAATGGAAGATCTTGCGTTTAAATATATAAGTCCACAGGACTATCAAAGCATCAGTGTGTGGGTAGAGAAGAAACAAAAGGAAGATACGCATCCGTTTGATCAATTCCACAAATCACTTCTAAAGCGCTTGGCGAAAGCCGGTGTGCACCAAATTGAAACCGATACACGCTTGAAAGGCATCTACAGCATCTACCAAAAGATAAACCGGAAGAAGAAGGAACCGGAGCTCATCTATGACCTTCTGGCAATTCGTATGCGAGTAGACACTGTTGAAGACTGCTATCGAAGCCTCGGTGTGATACATACCTCTTGGCGACCACTTCCGGGGAGGATTAAAGATTATATTGCCTTCCCTAAACCGAATGGGTACCAAAGTCTACACACCACGGTTTTTACAGGACATGGTGGCATCATTGAAATCCAAATTCGGACAAAGTCGATGCACGAGGAAGCTGAGTACGGACTAGCATCACATCTTTCCTACAAGGAGCCTGCGAGAAAAAATAATGTTCCGTATGATTCTTGGCTATACCAATTCTTACCACCTCACAAAATAAACTCAGAAAAAAAATACTCTTTCTCTGCGTTCGAATGGCTACAAAAGATGGTTCAAGACGAGCATGGCGATGCGAAGGACGCGGACAACTTCACCAGCCTTCGATCGGACTTCTTTCAATATCGGATGTTTATTTTCGATACTCATGGCGAGGTAGTGGATCTCCCCATACATTCGACTCCTATTGATTTTGCCTACGAAATTGGAGTTACTTCCGGAAATCACCTGTATGGAGCAAAAGTGAACGGAAAACTTGTCCACATCGACGCAGAGCTCAAAAACGGTGATATTGTAGAGATAGTTACCAAGCAATCCTCCCACCCAACAGTAAAATGGCTTTTATATGCAAAAACAATACTAGCTAAAAAACTCATACAGGAGTACCTCGCATCCAAGACCACGCTTTCGCAAAAAAAGAAAACTAGCCGTTCCGAATCATGACACTTCAGGATATAACCAGTTTGATGAAAAATGCTTCGGTCAAGGATACCGCCTTGGTCGAGAAAGCTTACCTATTTGCACAAGATGCGCACAAAAGTCATACGCGCTACTCGGGTGAGCCTTATTTCTTGCACCTGTTTGAAACAGCGAAGCTCATCGCTGAGCTGGGGGCCGATGCCTCTGCCATTGCTGCGGGATTCCTCCATGACACCATCGAAGATGTAAGCGTCAAACCAGAGACAATACAAAAGGAATTCGGAAGCGAAGTCCTGGCACTCGTCGAAGGAGTAACGAAGCTCGGACAGCTTCGTTACCGCGGTATCGATCGCTACTCGGAAAGCATGAGACGACTGTTTGTTGCTAGCTCAAAGGATCTTCGTGTACTTATCGTCAAGCTATGCGATCGTCTTCATAATATGCGGACACTAAAGCATGTTCCAAAAGAGAAACAAAAACGCATCGCAATGGAAACACTTGAAATTTATGCCCCTATCGCATACCGGCTTGGTATCAGAAAAATTAACCGAGAACTGGAGGAATTATCGTTTCCTTTTGTCTATCCAGAGGAGCACAAGAAAGTTACCGAAACCCTTAAACGTAAGCACCCTGAGCTTTCAAAAAAACTTACTAAATTCCACAAGTCCCTATTAAAGGCACTTGTGCGCCAGTCTATTAAAGTTTCTTCGTCAAACCTTCGTCTAAAAAATCTATACAGTTTGTACAATAAGCTAAAACACCGAGAGTGGGACTTTGGTAAAATATATGACACGCTTGCCATTCGAGTTATCGTACCAAGTATTGAGGACTGCTATCAGTCACTTGGAGTGATCCATGGTCATTGGAGGCCACTACCGGGCCGAATAAAGGACTACATCGCCTTCCCTAAACCAAACGGCTATCGTTCGTTGCATACCACCGTATTTACCGGTGACGGAGAAATTATTGAACTGCAGATCCGGACTGAGGAAATGCACAAAGAGTCCGAGTACGGTGTCGCCGCGCACTTTAGCTATAAAGAGTCCTCAAGGAAGGAAAAAAATAAGAATAATGACGAGCAACTCTCTCGCATTGGACAACTCTACAAAGGTTTACTCTCCTGGCGCTCTAAAGGGACCGGAAATGGAAGCATCTCATTCGAAAGTGATCGGAGTGGCATACCTCGCTGGGTTCAAGATCTTGGTGACTTGAATGCCGGTGCGGAGGAAAAAGAATTTTGGGAGCAACTTCGAGGTGACTTTTTTAAAAATCGTATCTTTATTTTCACCCCGAAAGGTGACGTTGTAGACCTTCCGTTTGACTCGAGTCCTATAGACTTCGCTTACTCCATTCACTCAGATATTGGAGACCACCTCGTGGGAGCAAAAGTGAATGGAAAGCTTATGCCTATCGACACGGAGCTTAAAAGTGGAGACATCGTTGAAATCCTTACGAAGAAAGGAGGGCGACCAACTGCAAAATGGATTGACATTGTCAAAACATCGGTTGCTAAGAAACATATAAGGGCCAGCCTACAAAAACAAGACGAAAAGAAGCCACGACCTTAGTCGAAGGGTTTTTTGTCTAGACTATAGTGAAAAGTTTTTAACGGAATAGAGATCTTCCGTGTTTTCTTCGATGACTTTTTCTTGGGGAGTTCGATCATCGAGTGCCTCTGGGACAGACTCAACAGACACAGCGGCAAGCTCTTGTCCTTCGGCTACTTTTCCCTCGATTGCCTTTGCCTCAACAGAAGCAATGTGTCGATCAAGCATTTCGCTTGAACTCTTAGCTTTATTCGTCTCCATAAGTTGCAACAAAGTACGAAGATCGTCGTTAGAGAAAAAATCAATAAGTATTTTACCGCCAGCCTCAGAACGTTCGATTTTCACTCGAGTACCAAGCTGTTCGCGTAGCTTCTCTTCAAGAGCGTTGAGCTCAGGATCAATCACTAGATCTTTTTTTCTAGCACGATCATAAGCGATTCGTCTTGCGATATTTTCCGCCTCTCGAACGGTCACCTTCTTATACATGATCTCTTTAAACAAGGTTAATTGTTCTTGAGGACGACCAGAAAGCATAAGGAGGGGTCTTGTGTGACCTTCGGATATTTTCCCCTGCGAAACGGCCGCCAGAATCTCGTCGGAAAGATCGAGAATGCGAAGCGTATTGGATACATATTCGCGACTTTTTCCAACCTTTTTCCCGATTTCAGCGTGCTTCATGCCGAACTCTTGCGCGAGACGTTGAAACGCACGTGCTCGGTCCACGGAATTGATATCCTCTCGTTGTAAATTTTCAATAATCGCCAGTTCGAGCTTCTCACGATCGCTCTCTTCGCCTTGTCGGATCAGTACCGGGACCTGCGAAAGACCTGCAAGACGCGAGGCACGCAAACGACGCTCGCCGGAAATGAGCTCATACTCCGTAGCAAGACCACCATCTTCCTTTTTAATCTCCCTTCTCGTTACCACGAGTGGTTGAAGAATTCCGTACATACGAATCGACTCAGCGAGCTCAGAAAGCTTCGCCTCATCAAATTCACGCCGTGGCTGATATGGGTTCGGTTTTATTTTTTCGACCTCCACCCAAAACACTGCATTGTTAACAAACTGTGGCATGTAAATAACTTCTAGCTGATAGGTTAAAGAAAAAATGTGTCATTCCTGCGTAAGCAGGAATCCAGTCTTTCCTCCTCCCCTCTTTAGAGGGGAGGATTGAGGTGGGGTGGTGTTATTTTTACTCCTCCAATTGTACCACATGCACAATCAATGCAAAATTAAATTGCTGTGAACAGTTTTATTGCCTGCCCGTTGCACTCGGCTTGAAGCAGAGTGCTTTTCGGGGTAAAGTATCAAGGCGCCGGGATGGCGGAATTAGCAGACGCACGGGACTCCCGCCCGCCTTGACTTCGCCGATTGAAAACAATATATGCTGGGGTGGCGGAATTGGCAGACGCACAGGACTCAAAATCCTGCGATGGCAACATCATGAGGGTTCGATGCCCTCCCCCAGCACCACACTCGTCAAGGCGAAGTCGGGCAGGCAAAATCCCGCGATGGCAACATCATGAGAGTGCAAGTCTCTCTCCCGGCACCGCTTTCCTTTCCCCTCTCCCCCTTTCTAAGGGGGAGATTAAGAGGGGGTTGGCATTCTCTTCAGAAATTTTATAATTTTCTCACAACTCCCTTATCCGCATCCACCTCTACCATATCTCCGTCTTTCAGAACTTTGGTGGCAATCTTGGTGCCGATGATGCAGGGCTTTTTGAGTTCGCGGGCAGTAATCGCGGCGTGGGAAGTAATACCCCCTTCGTCTGTCACAATCGCACTCGCCTTTGAAAAAAGAGGAAGAAAAGAAAGATTTGTTGTCGTTGCGATAAGAATATCTCCTTCGTTGAAATTCTCAGCATCGGTCCTTATATTTAAAATGACCTTCGCAGTTCCACGAACAAGACCTGGGAAAGCCACTATTCCTTTGATTTTAGTGTCAGCAATGGTCGCATCCGCCTTTTTGATATGTTTAACGTCAAAATCATAATCGACAACGCCTGCATGGGAGAAAACTTTAGAATAGACCCGCCGCGAAGCCAGTGTAACCTGAGAAGGAAGCGGAGTTTCTTTTTGCAGAAAATCCAACAACTCTTGACGCATACAGTACACTACCTCACCGATGGTCCGCCCTGCCCTCTGTCCTATTTCCATATACAGATGTCTTGCGAAAAAATAGCTTTTTTGCCGAATATCGTTTCGATACTCGCGCAAAAACGCGACTTGCTCTATCGCTTCCACAATATGTCGTACGTCCTCCGATAAATGGACTTTAGTTTCAAGTACCTGAGCCAATTTCTCGGGCTTATATGCCCTATTTTCCTCCCGTAACTGCTTATACATATTTTCAAAGTGAGTATACGAAAGAGGCTCCTCATCCATGTTAAGAATGGAAAAATACGAAAACTCCTGAGTTATGGCTTCAAGACAAGCCTTAAAATTTTCATCATTCGCCGACAAATTACGCAGTCTTTCCTGAAGAAGTCTTGTTGCGGTCTTTTGTTTTGGAATAAGCGCGGAATTAAGAATCTCCGCAAAAGACGGACCCTGTTCTCTTTTTAATTTTTCTACTTCACTCGTCAGGGCTTCATCAAGAATAAAGATAAGCCAGATATAGTGCATCCAGTGGTCTTCTTGCTCTATAAAAGCCTGTAGCACGTCTGACAGCTTATTGTCCGTCATTTTCGAAAAGTCGGTACTACCTAGCTTTTGGGAAGTACGGAGAAAAGATTCAAATACTTTCTCGCCCATTCCAAAGAGTTTTTGGAATCCCGTTTTCTTAATTGTTTCAATCAGGACATTCTGACACTCAAAAAGCTGCGTTTCATCAACAAAACCTGCTCCCATTGAATCTCTCAGTTCAATAATCTGGTCGGGAAAGGAAACACCGAACAGCTCTTCAAATTTGAAACTTCCATAACACCAATTTTCTGCAAGACGAACGGAATGCCCTTTTGACCAAATCTTTTTCCAAACCTGTCCAGTTACAACCCTCTTTGAAAGTGTCGTAATCGGTCGGCTTTGGAGAATATAGAACTTGCCTTTGGCCAGTGCCCACTCGATGTCGCAAGGAAAGCCATAATGTTTTTCAATTTTAAGGATGAGTTCCGAAAGCTCTAGGATTTGTTCGTCTGAGAGTTTTTGTTCTGACATTTTCTTTTCGGGAACATCCTGCCACTCATTTCGCTCTTGAATTCCTTCTTTCTGAAATCCCTCTCCGCCGAAGACGGCGGTACTCCCTTTTACAAAGGGAGAATAGGAAGAGCGGACTAACTGCTTGCTCTGCTCGGAGATATTTTTATCAAGTATGTGGTGAGGCTGTTTTTCCACCACATACGAATCTGGGGTAATTTGTCCGGACACTATTGCCTCGCCAAGTCCGAAGCCAGCCTCGATGATCAGCTGATTGTGATCTTCAGTGACGGGGTGCACCGAAAAGGCGATACCGGACACTTCACTCTCCACCATTTTCTGTACCACGACAGCTACACCTATTTTGAGGTCATGTAATCCTTTTTCAAGGCGATAGAAGATTGCGCGTGGCGTAAAAAGCGACGCCCAACATTTCTGTACGTTCTTGAGTAAATCTCTCTCAGTCGTATTGAGGAAACTATCAAGCTGTCCCGCCCATGCCGCGCTTGCCGAATCTTCTGCCGTGGCGGAGGAGCGCACAGCTACATATTTCGCGCCAAGTTTCTTAAACTCCCTTTTTATTTCAATTGCAATATCTTCCGGCATTGCCTCCGAAAGGATGAGGGCCTGTATTTCTTCCGAAGCGTTCTCTACCGTGTGCATTTCCTTGTGATTCACTTTATGTAAAAGGGCATCAATCTCCACATTCAAATCCGATTCCTTTAAAAATCGTTCGAAGGAAGGAGTAAGTACGACAAAACCGTCCGGTACGGAAATCCCTACCCCAGTCATTTCCCCGAGCGAGGATCCCTTGCCACCCGTAACAGAAACATCACTCTTAGAGATATCCTTGAATGGTCTAACAAACATATTAGAAACGCATTATATCATCCTGAGCGCGGCGCGAGAGGCAGAGCCTCCGGCGTCGATTTTTGTACCGGAACGAGCCTTCGCTTCGGCGAGTGTATTTACGGTAAGTACACCGAAGCCGATGGGTATAGAATACTTCAGCATTACCTCCATGATGCCTCGCGACACTTCTCCAGCGACATAGTAGTAGTGGTCGGTCTCGCCTTTAATGACACATCCGAGAGCGATGAGCGCATCGTACTTCCCTGTCTTCGCAAATTGCTGGCACGCAAGAGGAATCTCAAACGAGCCCGGAACATACCGAACGGTAATATTCTCCTCCTGCGCCCCGTTTGTTCGGAGTTCCTTAAGTGCACCCAGAAGAAGCCGTGAGGTAATATCTGCATTAAACTCGGCTACGGCAATCCCGATATACAGTTCTTTACTGTGTGTGTTTCCTTGCCCCGCACCAAATCCACCAATGCGAGGATGTACCAACCTAGTTGCAATTTTGCGTTGCATCGTTGTAATTATCTTAGTCGTTTCTTCTTTTTAGATTTGGTGCTGGGGGTTGCATAGGAAATTACTTGTTTTGCGCGCTGTCTTCCTAAAATGTCAGTCTCAATATTTACAATATCGCCGACCGCACGTTTCTTCCAATTCGTGTGCTCTACCGTGTACGGTATAAGTGCAACCGCAAACCAGTTCTCTCCGACATCAGCAATGGTTAGGCTGACACCGTCAATCGCAACCGACCCTTTTTTTACCATTTTTTCGATCATATCTCCGGTTGTTTCTATCTTAAACAATATGTCTCCTTTCTCATGCACCCCCGCGGCTATTTGCCCAACACCTTCGACATGTCCGGTAACCAAATGGCCGTCTAGAGAGTCACCGAAGCGAAGACTTTGCTCGAGATTTAGCACCTCTCCTTTCTTCCACCAGCGAACCGTCGTCTGACGAAGTGTTTCGGGAATATACTCAAAAATAAGCTCTTTTTTTCGCACGCCTCTAATGGTTGAACAAATGCCGTTCACCGAAATACTTTGCCCCAAAGAGATCTTAACCCCTTTCGGAATGGCAACAGAAACACCCAGATTTCCAGCCCTTTTCTCGACCGAAATGACTTTTGTCGTTTTTTTGATGATACCCGTAAACATACGATAGAAATATACTATGCTTCCTAGAGAGAAATGCAACGATACGTTCATTGCACCATTGACAGTGTCCACGGAAACTGGTATCAATCTGGCTAGAATGAAATTTATTTTACATTGCAGTAATCGGATTACCGAACCTGGAGAATCAAAAGTCTTAGGAGCACATCCGTTACCGGACCCATCAGTTATGGAGGAAGCCGCTGATATGTTGGTTCCTACGGCCTATCGGCTTAACCTTGATCCATTCGACGCCATCTTCGCGGAAGTAAGTCCGCAATGCTTTGCGGTAGCCGCGCTTCTCTGCCAACTCTTTCAGACACAACGGTTTGAGCCTATGGTGAGCCTGAGCGCGCATATTGGCGAAACACCTGCTATTGTGAAGGAGCGCATAACACAAACAATTCAAAGGGTGGCGCAACAAGAAAGAATGCGGAGCGTTATCTATCTCACATCTGACGTTGCCGCACTTGTCACCCTTCAGTGTCTCGCAAGTGGCGATCAGGAGCTGGCAAAAATTGAGCGTGCAATGGCAGGCAGGGGTGCCCCGATATCAATGTTTAGTATTTTCGAGTATCAGCACCCTGGAGTGATCTCCCAACTCAAACACGTCTAGAGAGAAAAAGTCTCCGCAAACTCTTCGGGGTTTGCGGTTTTTTTATAGAAACAAATATCATGGGACCCATAACAAAAAAGCAAATCAGTATAGCCATTGTCGGTCCGACAGCGGTAGGGAAAAGCTCGCTTGCCATAGCCCTCGCTAGGAAATATAACGGCGAGATTATTTCTGCTGATTCAAGGCAAGTGTATAAAGGGCTCGATATCGGGACAGGAAAAGTGACTAAAAAAGAAATGTCGGGAGTCCCCCACCATATGCTTGATATCGTAAGTCCGAAAAAACAGTATTCTGTGGCCGAGTTTCAAAAAATAGGAAGAGAGAAAATAACGGACATTTTTTCCCGCGGGAAATTGCCAATTATCTGCGGAGGAACGGGGCTTTACGTAGATTCCCTTCTTAAAAATAGTCAGTTCCCGCAGGTCACACCAAACGAAGAACTTCGGGCCCGCTTGGAAGAAAAGACGACCGCCGAACTTTTTCAGATAGTGAAGGGCCTTGACCCGAGGCGAGCTGAGACGATAGACCCGCATAACCCTCGTCGGCTTGTCCGTGCGATTGAAATCGCCACGGCACTCGGCAGTGTTCCGAACGTACAACTAACAACTAGCAACTCACGACAAAGGGTTCTGTGGATTGGGCTAACGCTTCCGCCTGAGGAGCTAAAAAAAAGAATAGCCGACCGGCTTGAAACACGCTTGAAGACCGGAATGATACAAGAAGCAAAAAAACTTCACACACTGGGTTTGTCATGGAAACGTATGGAGGAGCTCGGCCTAGAGTATCGGTATCTTGCCCGTTTTCTACAAGGCAACATAACAAAAGAGGAAATGATTACTTCACTTCAGTCCGAAATTTGGCACTACGCCAAACGCCAGATGACCTGGTTTAGGCGGAATGAGGAAATTACGTGGTTTACTCCGCATAACGCCTTACAAATTATGACCACAGTTGGGAATTTTCTACGGGCATAGAATATGCTATGATGCCTTCGTCAAGGGCGATTAGTTAAGTGGTATAACAAGAGTCTCCAAAACTCTGGTCGGAGGTCCGATTCCTCCATCGCCCGCCAGTAAAGATCTCATCTGAAAACTGAAAAATCTTAACCTATATGAAACTTTACCACGGGTCAAAACAGAGGCTTGACCGAATTGAAAGTAGGCACGCAAATAAAGGAGATGTTGAGGTGCCTGAAGATGAACTTCTGAACGGTATTTATCTCACGCCAAACTATGGATTTGCCGTAGCTATGGCCATACGACCAGAAAATAGCTCAATTTCAATTGATGAAAAGAAGGCACAAATTACTTTTGAAAAGCCTGAATTGTTTCAACCAGCAGAGGATATTTTTATATATACTTTTGATTCGACACATATCCCAGCGGAAAATCTTAAATATGTCGACGAATTTCAACTTGTGGTGCTTGGAATGGATGCTTTGATTCCTGAGGAAGTAAGCGAAGCAAAAGCCTCAAAAGTATTGGACTATTATGAATTGACCAACTGGAAGCAAAACAATGAACCTACACAGGAAAGCCGAAATGAGTTCAAATTGAAATAAGTGAGCTTACATAAGAAAAAACCGCCAGAGGGCGGTTTTTGTATTTCTGGATCCCGCATCAGGTGCGGGATAACACAAATATAGTCCCCCGTATCAAGTACGGGGTCCTTATTTTGTGTTATTTCTTCGATTCCTTGTGAACGGTGCGCTTCATACACCAATTACAAAACTTCTTGAGCTCAATTTTTCGCTCAACTTTCTTTTTATTTTTCTCGCTCCAGTAGTTGGTTCGTTTACACTTCGTACAGGAGAGTTTTATTAGGCGGTCTTGGCTCATACGAATAGGTTTTAGCTGTTAGGTTATAGCTTTTAGGAAAAAGTAAGACCAAGAGAATATATCCCAAAAGCGGTAAAAAGGCAATGGGTGCTACTTATAAATACGTTTGATGAGCGGGTTGAGGCGGGTTAAAAGTTCATACCACGAAGCATCGATAAGCCCAGAGATCCCTTCAGCTGAAACAAGAGATGCATCGTCATTATCTAAGATAGTGACTTCGTCCCCCACCGAAACACTCGGTATACCGGTTATATCTATGGTAAGCATATCCATACTCACCCGACCAAGCACACGAACTTCATTCCCCTTCACCACCACATGACCAACCGACGAGAGTGCTCTCGGATATCCATGCCAATAGCCAATTGGTACGACCGCTATAGTACTGTCCTTTGAAAGTGTTTCAGTAAGGTCGTATCCTATCTTACTTCCCTTTGGCAATTTCTTTGTTTCGGCAATAAGTGATTTCCATACTAAGGCGGGCTTAAGCGTCATACGACTTTGAAGAAAAGACCTGACTGCCTTTTCAGGCCACTGCCCATACAAACCAATACCGATACGAACCATGTCAAAATGTGATTCAGGAAAAAGAAGTGTCCCCGCACTCGCTGCCGCATGTACAATCGGTGTTATTCCACACTCCGTAAACGCCATCACCCATTTTTTAAATTCGTCAATCTGGCTTTGGGTATCCTTTGGAAACGAGGGGTTTTTTGCCGAGGCGAAGTGAGTGAAGAGTCCTTCCACCGAAGCGTTTAACGTAAAGCGATTAACGGTTAGTCTAGAAAGAACTTTTGGCATATCACTGATCAGAAAACCCTGTCGGTGCATTCCTGTATCCACCTTGATGTGAATCTTGAGCGGTTTGGAAAGCTTTGCTTTTGAAATAGCCTCAAGTGTTTCAAGCGTGGAGACGGCAATTGAAACATCGTCCTGTGCTGCTTCGGCGAGAAGTTCGGGCATCGTGTACCCCAGTACCAAAATAGGTAATGCAATTCCCTCTCGTCTCAAGGCCCGAGCTTCAGTCATTGAATCCACCCCAAGAAAATCCGCCCCTCGTTTCTCCATCTCTTTTGAAAACTGAATAAGGTCATGTCCGTAGGCGTTACTTTTTACCACTGCCATCAATTTTGTTTTCTTCGAGATGAGAGATCTAAATACATCAAAATTGTTCCGAATCGCTTTTCGGTCAATTTCTATCCAAGTGCGCAACCCTTTTCGCTCACCTTTCGTCATAGTTATTTGTGGCATCTTAGCTCAAAAAATAAAAACCCGCTAACAACGGGAAAAGTTAGCAGTACTAACATAAGTATTGAGATGCGCCGGGGTGGACTCGAACCACCGATGCCCAATGGGCCGCGGATTTACAGTCCGCTGCAATAGCCGCTATGCGACCGGCGCGTATTTACCACACACAGAGTCTATCAGATTTTTCAGTTCTATCAACAATTTCTTATCACTGTAGCGAACATGAACCATCCCGTGTTTCATTTTTCGCCCGTCAGTCCGGAAATCATTCCGCACATAGGGTTTGCTGAACTGCGATAAAGGAATACCAGTGATCCCACTCCAAAAAGCTTTAAGCCGCGGAATATCTTGATCTGAGTAGCAGTAGAGTAGGACTCTAAGTCGCTTTTCATCAATCCTGTATATCCTTCTTAAAAAATTGAGAAATAAGGAGATCATTTTCGGGTCACTATTAGCAAGATCAACCGTACTATTCGTGCTTGTTTCGTTTCCCTTAAAGCCCTCACACCAATAGAGCATCGCCCCAATGACTTGTAAGGATCTGTCACGGGCATTCAAACGGTGGAAAATCGAAAAGGATAATGGTTTTCGTTCAAATCGAAGCCGCCTTGCTTCGATAAGTGTTCGTCGTTTCAAACCATGCCGTCGCATGAAGTAGACCACGGAGTCAATTGAAACACCGACTTTATCTGCAACGTCTTTTAGTGAGAGGTAGTCCTTGTAATACCAACCCCTAATTTCTTCTAGTCTACGGTCAGAAATGCTTGCCATATCATAATATGATACGTTCTATACAGAACAGGTCAAGTAAAGTTATACACATGTACTGTTTTACTTGATATTTCTCATTTGAAAAGCCACACTTATCAGAGTGTGGCTTTTTCGTGCATTCTTACTTTATCGCCTCTACCGACAGTTCCGGAACAATAGTGCTCTTTACCGCTTTTGCGTACACGTTTCCATTCCCATTTCTTACATTCCTCCCTTTTTTAACTTCAAAAGAAACTTCACTATTTTTAATCGTAAGAGTAACGGAGCCTCCTTTATCTAGACTCCGAGAAATCATAAGCGAAGCGATTGGATTCAAAATCTTATTTTGAATCAGGCGCCTGAGCGGACGTGCACCGTATTGAGGGTTATATCCTTCCCTTGCTAAGTACGTATAGACCTCGGGTGCCACCACAAGCGCAATCTCTTTCGCGTTAAGTCTGCCTTCGACTTGTTTTAATTGGATGCCAACAATCTTCGCTATTGCTTCATGACTCAAAATATCGAAGATGACGATATCATCGAGACGGTTAAGAAATTCCGGACGAAAGTGATCCTTAAGAGCGGCAGTAACCTTAGTCTTTGCTTCCTCATATTCAGCCACTTTGTTTTTGTCTGAAACGGCAAAGCCAACCTTCTCCATCTTGTCTATAAACTGTGCACCGATATTCGAGGTGAGAATGATAATCGTATTACGGAAATTCACCGCGCGACCTTTCGCGTCGGTAAGGCGACCATTATCCAATATCTGCAGAAGAATATTGAACACCTCAGGATGTGCCTTCTCAATCTCATCAAAAAGCACGACCGCATACGGACGATGCCTAATCGTCTCCGTGAGAGTACCCCCTTCCTCATGTCCGACATATCCTGGAGGAGCCCCTATAAGCTTCGAGATAGCATGCTTCTCCATGAATTCTGACATATCCACACGGATAAGTGCGCGATCATCATTAAACATAAATTCAGCAAGCGCCTTGGTAAGCTCTGTTTTACCCACACCAGTCGGCCCGAGAAAAAGAAATGAACCAATAGGCCGATTCGGATCAGAAATACCTGCACGGCTTCGCTTAATAGCGTCAGAAACACGCTTAATCGGGTCATCTTGGCCGATAATACGAGCCCTGAGCTCATCCTCGATGCGTACGAGCTTGCTCACTTCTCCCTCGATCATGCGTGTCACAGGAATACCGGTCCACTTGGCGACAATCTCGGCAATGTCGTTTGAAACAATCTCCTCCTTGAGGATACGCCTCGAACTCTGTAATTTCTTAAGTCTTTTTGTACTGGCTTCAAGATCCTTCTGTAGACCCGGAATCTTGCCATACCGAATCTCTGCCGCCTTGGATAGGTCAGCCCGAGCTTCTGCCTGTTCTGCTTCGATACGAAGTGTCTCCAATTCTTTCTTTGCTTTCTTAATCTCAGTAAGCGTTTCTTTTTCGTTCTTCCACTTCAGCTCAAGTTCTTCGGTCTTTTCCTTGAAGTCGGCTATTTCAGTGTCAATTTCTTTAATGCGTGTTTTTGCCTGCTTGGAAGTATCGGCATCTTTCTTAAGTGCTTCGCGCTCGATTTCAAGTCGCATAACCTTGCGTCTTGTTTCCTCTAGGACCGGCGGCATATTTTCGAGTGAGATTTTAAGAGAGGAAGCTGCCTCATCAATTAGGTCAACTGCTTTGTCCGGTAAAAAACGATCAGTAATATAGCGAGCCGAAAGATTGACTGCCGCGATAATCGACTCGTCCGTAATATGTACTCCATGGAATAGCTCATACTTTTCCTTAAGACCACGAAGAATCGCAATAGCGTCCTCTACCGATGGCTCCGCGACAAACACCGGCTGAAACCGGCGTGTAAGGGCCGGATCTTTCTCAATGTGTTTTTGGTACTCCTTCAACGTGGTCGCTCCGATAGCGCGAAGTTCTCCTCGCGCAAGCGCTGGCTTAAGCATATTTGATGCGTCCATAGCTCCCTCAGCGGCTCCAGCACCAACGATGGTGTGGATCTCATCAATGAACATAATCACCTTCCCATCGGACCGTTCAACCTCCTTCATGATGTTCTTTAAACGTTCCTCGAACTCCCCACGATACTTGGTACCGGCGATAAGGAGGCCTAGGTCAAGCGAGACGAGCTCCTTGTCCTTAAGCGATTCTGGGATGTCCCCTTGCGTCATGCGAAGTGCCAACCCTTCAACGATGGCGGTCTTACCGACACCTGCCTCTCCAATAAGCATCGGGTTATTTTTGGTACGGCGTGACAAAATCTGGATAATGCGCGAGATCTCGTTATCACGCCCAATAACTGGATCAAGCTTATTCTCACGAGCAAGTGAAGTAAGATTCCGTGTAAACCTGACTAGAAATTTAAACTTCTTAGGAACAACACCCACATCAGTAACACGACTATGCCGGAGTTCCTCAAGCACACGAAGTACCGACGCCTTCTCAATCTTAAATCGAGCAAGTACCTCTCTTGCCGTTCCTGATACATCAAACATGGCAATAAACAAATGCTCAGTCGAGACAAACTCGTCCTTGAGGGTCGCGGCGACACGACTTCCGTTTTCAAGTATCTGCGCAAGCTCAGGTGTAAGGTAGATTTGGTACGAAGGAGATAACACTGGAGCCCCTTCGGTTCCTTCGAGTGAATCGAGTATTGAGTCGGTGAGTAGTACCGTATCAACCTCAAGTTTCTCAAGAATTGAAATTACAATACTTTCTTCCTGTAACAAAAGCGCGGCGAGAAGATGCAGCGGATTCACATGGTTCTGTCCACGTTCAATAGCGAGCTCATGAGCTCTTCGAATGACTTCCTTTGCTTTGGTGGTGAAGTGGTGAAATGGTGGCATACTCTTTATATATTCTGGTAGTGTAACGCTATACAAAAGAATTGTTATTTCTCTTCTCGCCCCGTAGTGAACCGATTCAGCGAGGTTCTACTACCAGGGTGGTGAAATGGTGGCATAACAATTGAAAAAACAAAATCAAATTCCTCATACCCAGTTTCTAAAAAGACCAAATGGCAAACTCTAAAATCCCAGGGGGTGTCTCTCCTTTTTAATTCCCAAATTCTTCTCTAAGATTCAAAATTGAGTATACCACAAATACGCCAACTTTTCGAGCTTTTTTAGTCTAGAGTAGAGGCTCTGGGAGTCTAACTTTGCTCTGAATCTCCAGCACTCTTTTAATGGGTAGAAATGTATTTCGGTTGGCACTAAGTGATCCAGCATTCAAGCCTATCATTTCACCTGAAAGATTGAGAAGAATGGAGCCCGAGACAAGCTCATTGGACCGAAGGTCGGTTTTAATCAAACTAAGCTCTTTGCCTACCGTTGGTGTCGAAGTGGCAGCATCATCTGGCTTTTGGACATTTTTATATACGAGATTGGAAATTATACCCGTTGACACCGCGTTCGTCTCATCGCCACTTAGAGCAACCACAGCCTGGCCCAATTTAAGCTCACTCTGATTGAACTTAGGTATCATAAATCGATACACACCTTTTTCCTTGTCTTGTAACAGGACTTGAAAGAACACAAGACCTACCGCTTGATCCGAATACGCGATATTAAGCGGGAAAATGCGTCCATCGGGAAAGACCCCTTGGTAGCTTTCTGCAATTGAGTTCCCTAACTCGTCAGTTTTTCGATACACTACAGCGATATCAGCGGCGAGAAGTCCTTCTCGGGACATAACAATCCCTAGACCTGCAAAATTTGTCCGTCCTTCTTCTTTTACCTCTCGAATACGTACTACATTACCGGCATTCTTCTGAATAGCTTCAATAATCAGATCATCGGCCTTCACCACTACCGTTTCTTTCGTGATAACCGAGGCTGACTGATTCTTTGGTTCCGTGATCACCCGTTCAATTGTCTTTTCCACAACGCGGTTAATGGTCTGTGTTACGCCTTGGGGAGCTTGATCCATAAGTGCCACCGTCACAATACCCGTAGCGATGGACGTCACGAATGAGACCAAAAGCGCGAGAAGAATAAGTTGTTGTTTGTTGAGGCTTTCCATAGAACACGAACGATGAACAAGATACAAAGTTACAAAAAAGACTCTTGAAAGTTTCGTTAGTAACTCATCTATACTACACAACTACTAAAACTGATTCAATGTTCCAATCCAATAAGCGTTACCAACGTCTTTGCAGTATTTTCAACCTCCTTTGTGGTGGTGTTACGGCCGAGCGTAAACCGAAGACTAGATGCTGCACGCTTTGGTCCGCCGCCAAGTGCCACTACAACATACGATTCTTTTTCATCAGTAAGACAAGAACTCTTTGTCGAGACGACGATACCTTTCGCATCAAGTTTAAGTGTCAAAAATTCCGTATCAACGTCAAAAAGTGAAATATTTAAATTATTCGGCAGCCGCTCCCCTTTTTCCATACTCCCGTTCACCACCACCTCTGTCATTCCAACATTCTTGAGAATGTTGGAATGTAACATGTCGCGTAAGGTGCCCACACGAGCCGTTTCTTTTTCGCGCTCTGCTGTCGCGACGCGAAGCGCTTCGGCGAAACCAACGATGGCGGGAATATTTTCCGTCGTTGACCGTAATCCTCTTTCTTGCCCTCCGCCCAGCAAAAACGGAGCAAGCGATGTATTTCGACGAACGTAAAGAACGCCCACACCCTTAGGGCCGTACATTTTGTGGCCATCTAGCGTCATGAGGTCTACGCCAAGCGCATTCACCAGACAACGCAGATAAACTGGCGCCTGACAGGCATCCGAATGAAAAACGGGATACTGTTTTTCATTCGGAGAATTATGAAGTATGAATTTAGAATTACGAATTGGTACAAGAAGTTGGCCGATTTTGCGGATCGGCTGAATTGTCCCGATTTCATTATTAGCGTACATCACGGAAACCAAGGCGGTATTTGGTTTAATCGCGGAAACTATGTTTTCCGCTTTGACTATTCCATCGGCTTCAACCGGTACATAGGTCACCTCTACTCTTCCCTGTCGTTCAAGTTCTCGAAGCGGTTCGAGAACCGACGAATGTTCAATGTTGGTAGTAACGATGTGGGGCTTGAAGTTGGTAGAAGGTAGAAGGTAGAAGGTAGAAATGACGCCAAATAAGGCGAGGTTATTCGCTTCGGTTCCACCGCTCGTAAAGACGATTTCTTCCGCATGTGCTTCAAGACAACGTGCGACAGTAGTGCGTGCATTCTCAAGCGCTTTTTTCGCGACTACCCCCTCAGTATGAATAGAGCTTGGATTACCAAACACTTTCGTGAAAAACGGCTCCATCACCTTGCCTACCCGTGGGTCAAGCGGGGTGGTAGAGGCGTAGTCTAGATATATTCGTTTCATCTCCGATATACTACACAACGACTAGCAGAATCGCAAAAAATGTCGTATTATGTTCCACTATGGTGATTGATACTGAAACGCTCCTTATTATATTCGCTAGTGGTATAGTTATTGCCCTCCTTTTAGGACTGCACACCGAGTGGCGAATGCATCGTCTACTCCAAGGTAAGGATGGTAAAAGTCTTGAAGATGTCATCGTTCGAAATGCTTCGGATATCGAAAAGCTCAAGCAGTTTCGAAATGAACTCGACGTATATCTTGAAACCGTAGAGAAGCGTCTAGACCAGAGTGTCAGAACCATAGGAACCGTGAGATTCAATCCATTCAAAGGCACCGGGGACGGTGGGAATCAAAGTTTCGCTATGGCGTTCCTTGATGAAGAAGAAAACGGCGTTGTTCTATCTACGCTATACACACGAGAGCGAGTCGGCATTTATGCCAAACCCCTGAAGGAAGGAAAATCGGAACATGAGCTCACCGGAGAAGAGAAGGAGGCGATAGAAGAAGCGAGAAAGAAGTTACGTTCCTAAATAACGAATACCAAATTGACATTTTTTACTGTCATCCCAACGGAAACGGGAATCCAGAAAAGAACTGGATTCCCGCATTCGCGGGAATGACAGAAGACTTCCATTTCCGAAATTTGATATTCCCGCTACGAAACGATTAAACCAATTATGACAACCAATGCACTTATAACTAAACAAGGAGGAAAAACACCGCGACCCCCAGTCGTGGCGGTCATGGGTCATATCGACCACGGTAAATCAACCTTACTCGACTACATTCGTAAAACAAATGTAGTCGAAGGAGAAGCTGGTGGTATTACACAGCACTTGGGTGCCTATGAAGTACTACACACCACCAAGGAAGGAACGACGCACCCTATCACCTTTCTCGACACACCCGGACATGAAGCGTTTAAAGGTATCCGGTCACGTGGAGCAAATGTTGCCGATATCGGCATACTTATCGTTTCCGCGGAAGAAGGAGTGAAGCCACAGACAGTGGAGGCGCTCGGCTCAATAAAGAAAGCGGGCATTCCCTACGTGGTTGCCATCACCAAAATCGACAAACCAGGAGCGAACCTTGAACGCACCAAGCAGAGTCTCGCTGAACATGAAATCTATGTCGAGGGTTACGGCGGTGATATCCCATTCGTCGCGATTTCAAGCAAGACAGGCGAGGGAATCCCCGATCTTCTCGATCTTATCTTACTTGTAGCTGAAATGAGTGACCTCCAAAGTCTCGAAGGTGCTCCGATGTCTGGCGTCGTTATCGAATCAAACATCGACAAGAAGAAAGGTATTTACGCGACGATCATCGTCAAAGAAGGCACTCTACAAAAAGGAAACATCGTTGTCACCGAAACAGCATTCACACCATCACGAAGGATTGAAGACTTTCTCGGTCAGTCAGTTGAGAAGGCCACCCCTGGCACACCGGTCGTCATCGTCGGTTGGGACTCCGTCCCTCATGTCGGGGCGAAATGTTTCGTTGTCCAAAACAAACGTGAAGCTGAAGACTACATAGCGAGCGAAGGAGAAAAGAAGAAGAAAAGGCCGAACAATACCGCTACCACGATCTTAGTACAGACGGCGATTCTTCCCCTCGTTATTAAGGCAGACACTGGAGGAAGCTTGGAAGCCATCGAAGCGGAAATACAGAAACAAGCAACCGAAAAAGTCACCATAAAAATTGTCTCACGAGGCATCGGTTCGATTAACGAAAGTGATCTGAAGAGTGCCTCAGGAAGTGGCGAACCAGCGGTTGTTGGATTCAATGTAGATATTGACGCTCCGGCCCAAGGTGTTTTTGATCGTGGTGGTATTAAGGTGCAGACTTTTGACATTATTTATAAATTGGGAGAATGGGTGGCAGAACTGGTAAAGACACGTACGCCAAAAGTTACCATTGTAACCGTCAAAGGAAATGTCCGAATTCTCAAGATTTTTACGACAGAAAAGGATCGTCAGGTTATTGGAGGCAAAGTTACCGAAGGAATACTAGAGACAGGTGACGAATTCAATATTCTTCGACGAGGCTCGCCGATTGGTAAAGGCAGAGTGAAGGAACTTCAACGTTTCAAGGAAAAGACAACTACGATCCCAAAGGATAGCGAATTCGGAGCATTTGTATCGACCAGTATTGAGATTATGCCTGGTGATCACCTTGAGGCGGTAACGAGCATCGAGCAATAGTATGAAGGCGACCAAAAATGAAAAACTTCGAGAGGCCCTCCGCCACGCTGCTGCTGAATTTCTTGCTCTAGAGTCCAACAGAACATCACTTATCACTGTCACCAACATACACCTCTCACCTCGAGGTGATCGAGTCACCGTACTTGTCACCGTTTTTCCTGATGATAAAGAGAAGGAGGCCCTAGCATTCGTGAGTCGAACAGGTGGTGCTCTTCGAGACTTCATTTCAAAACGCATTTCACTCCAACATGTGCCTTATATTTCCTTTGCGTTGGATGTTGGCGAAAGGAACCGTCAAAAGATAGATACACTCTCCTCCTAAAAACTAGAAAAAAGAAGGCACTTGCGCTATTCTTCTAGTAAAGCTTCAGTGCTTTTTGTGGCCACGTAGAAAAGTGGTAATTCGGAGATCTGTCTGGCTATGCCAGATCTGGCATAGCCAGACAAAATTTCCATGAAGTATTATGCTTATGTTTTGAGAAGCCTAAAGAACGGTGATATCTACATCGGCAGCACTGAAAACGTGGAAAATCGAGTTATGCTTCACAATCAAGGTCGTGTAAAATCAACGAAAGGGTATCGTCCTTGGGAATTGTTGGAGAAAGAGGAGTTTTCTTCTCGAAATGAAACAGTGCGAAGAGAACGGTTTCTAAAGACTCATCAACAGAAAGCTTTGATAAAAGCGAAATATAGTGTGGCCACGTAGAAAAGTGGTAATTCGGAGATCTGCAAAATCTCTATGCGGGAGTTCGATTCTCCCCGTGGCCTTCAGGACGCGAGCCCCAAACTGCTTTGGGGCGTGGGGGAATCGAAGACCTTTCCCATATTTTTGAATGATTCTTATCATGAGAAAATGGGAAAGGTGTACTGAAACTGTAAGTTTCGATTCTCCCCGTGGCCTCACTAAAATAATTCGCAAGTGAACGGATGCTTTTAGACAAGCCCGGGTGGCGGAACTGGTATACGCGCAACACTTAAAATGTTGTCTTGGAAACGAGATGTGGGTTCGATTCCCACCCCGGGCATAAGCAAGCGAAGCAAGCGTTGCACGAGCAAGCAAACTGCTTTGCTTGCGTGGGTGGAATCGAAAGGGTTCTCCCTAATTTTTGAGACATTCTTATGGCGAGAAAATGGGAAACCCGTACTGAAGCTGTAAGCTTCGATTCCCACCCCGGGCATAAGCAAGCGAAGCGAGCGTTACACGAGCAAGCAAACTGCTTTGCTTGGGTGGGTGGAATCGAAAGGGTTCTCCATAATTTTCACAGCATTCCTTTGGCGAGAAAATGGAAAACCTACACCAAACTGTAGTTTCTATTTCGGCTTATAACTCAGTATGAAAAGGCCATTTCTTTCTTCCTCTAGCCTCAAACTTATCGCCCTAGTGACTATGACGATTGACCATATCGGTATGCTGTTTTTCCCCAGCCAACTGTTATGGCGAATTATAGGAAGAGTTTCCTTCCCCCTTTTTGCATTTCTTATTGCTGAAGGTTTTGAAAAGACGAGTGACGTGCGAAAATATTTCTCCCGCTTGCTCTCATTTGCCGCCCTCTCGCAGATTCCCTACAGCCTCTTTATGTTTTCCACGGGGTTCCCTTCACCTCACCTAAACATTTTCTTCACCCTTAGCGCAGGGCTTTTCGCTCTCATCTTGTGGAAACAATTACCGCCTCGCTACTCAGCTCCCAGCATAGGACTTCTTATGTATCTTGCCGAATGTGCTTCTTTCGACTACGGAGCGTACGGAATACTCACCATACTTGCGAGTGCGTTGCTTCTCCGATTCCGCACTACGGGCATCATATCGTTAACTCTCCTTCCCTTACTCTACACAGCTATATACTCTCTGGTTAGCGCTCTCTCACTGCAGATGTATGCTTCGATAAGCGTACCTCTCGTGACCATCTACAACAAAGAACATGGCAAACACTTTCCCCGCCGTTTACTTTACTGGTTTTACCCAGTACATTTTTTACTACTTCTTTCGATTTGGCATTTCATTTAAAACACATTTCTGCCTAGCACTCTGTACGGCCGTACGCTGGGACTTAAGAATGTCCTGAAGTTTGTCGTGAGCTTGGTGTAGCGGTATACTTCGCAGTATGAAAAAAGGGAAGAAAATCTGCAAAGACTGTGAGCCCGCACAGGTCAATCACTTCATCATGAGGACATCCTCCTACATGGGGCTTGTCATTAAACCGGCCTTAAAACCACTCGACTATTTGACACGTGTCCTTCTTCCACCTCGTTCGTTCTCTTGGTTTAACCTCGTTGCTCCATACACGTTAAAAGCTCTTGCTTTTTTTCGTATCGGCAAGCTGGACACCGAGATAGCGAAAGAAGACAGCGATCGAACTCGCTGTTTTTGGAGTGAGGCAAAGAAACGTGGCATTGATATGACGATGTACCGTTGTGGTCCCATTAAAGATCTCTTTATTGCAAGACAAGGAGGCAAGACTATTTGCTTTGACGGACTTCCCCGCCCTGTGGGCCCTGAAGCTAAGTCACTCTATTGGATGGATAACAAACCGCTTATGCGCAAACATTTCAGCATGCACGGCATCCCTATAGCAAATGGTGATTCATGCTTCGGAGAGAAGCGAGCGCTCGAAATATTTTACTCGCTTAAAAAGCCAGTTATCATTAAACCTTATAGTGGATCACGGAGTCGTCACACCACCATTCACCTCGAGACCGCAGACGAGTTTCTAAGGGCATTTCGAAACGCCAAAGTACTTTCACCGCTTGCTCTTATCGAAGAAGAGCTTGAAGGCTTCGTGCACCGTGGCACACTTATCAATGGCAAGCTTATCGCGGTCATGCGCCGTGAACCACCTCATGTCATCGGAGATGGCGTCCACAGCGTGCAGAAACTGGTCCAGGAAGAAAATAAGCGTGAAAAACGTCACGGAGCTACCTTCCACCCGATTGCCGTTGGCCCTGAGGCAGATCAAGAACTTGCTCGACAAAGACTTACCTGGGAAAGTATCCCTAGCAAGGGAACGTTGGTAGCACTCAACCAAAAAGTAAGCCGAGGTATCGGCGCGAGTACGACAGATCTCACTGACGAAATGCACCCCGAGAACAAAAAGCTTCTTGAAAAAATCGGTAGTGTTCTTAATGACCCATTGGTAGGAGTTGATTTCATTATGAATGATGTGCGCGTACCGTGGCAGGAGCAAAAACGTTCCGGCGTCATCGAGTGTAATTCCTTACCTTTTATTGATTTGCATCATTTTCCACTCAACGGCAAGCCGCGGAATGTCGCGGGAGCACTGTGGGATCTCATCTTCCCTTCTACGGCGAGCAATCGATAAGCTACGGCCAACCACTTGTCACCAGAAAAGTGGACTTCCAAATAAGATGATTTTGTTGTAAGTTGTAGGGTGTCAGTTAATTTTTCCGCCCATAGCTCAGCTGGTAGAGCAGATCCCTCTTAAGGATAAGGTCCCTGGTTCGAGCCCAGGTGGGCGGATAAGATTCCGAACTGTCACCTATAACTGGGACAGGTGACTGGAACAAAGCATTTGTACTACACGATGACTTGGTTACAGTTATTCAGTTACCTGTTACAGTTACAGAGACGGGCGGGTGGCGAAATGGTAGACGCGCTGGTTTTAGGAACCAGTGGAGCAATCCATGGAGGTTCAAGTCCTCTCCCGCCCACCAATAAGGAACTCAAAGGTTTTTTCGGAGGATACAAGCGGACGGCACAAAGCGCCGACCAAGGATTTTTTGGCGAGATTGCAAGAGAATTCAGAATTTCTGGCGCGCTTGCGCGCACTGTTTTTTCGCCAAGAAGCAGGTGCGAGCCAAAGATTTCTTTGGCACAGACCTTTTTGGCAAAAAGGTCTGAATCAGAAGCAATTTTGTCCAATGATTGAGCGTCTTTTAGCCAGTTTTGGAAAGGTGCGAGCCAATCATTCTGCTTGTGTGAAAGAGAGGTCATTTCTTCTTCGAGCGACTTCTTTTCCAACAATAGTTTTGTTTTCTGTGAGGTATAGTCCACTTGGTCAATAACCTGGTCTAAATATCCCGTCAGAAGTCGCTCTAACTTTTGTGAAATGACCGACAGTCTGGTTTCCTTCTCTTTCACACTAGCAGTCAAAGACGGGGCGGAGTTTTTGTAGTCTTGCAAAGCAAGACGATTTAATTCCTCCGCCCAGTCTTTGGGCAAAGAAACTTTTT